>JAFAPF010000497.1 GCA_019247245.1 Rubrobacter sp.
CACCACCGGACATGGGAGTCCTCTGGGCAAGGGAGACCCTAATAGGAGAAGAACTAAACGACTACGAACAACCCCTAAATCCCCTTCAAAATCCGTCACTGAGGGGTATGAGTGGCTGTTTGGCAAGCAAGCACCGCCAGATGAGCAGCGATCACAGAACACAGCAGGGCAAAAACAGCGCGAGGAGGAAGCAAAGCGCAGGAGAGAAGGCTTCGATTGGCTCTTCAACAAGTAAACACTCCATATAATACTTTCGGGAGGTGATTCCTCCGTTCGTTGCGTATCCGGGTTTGGACCGGAGGAAAGCGTTGTTCGTATTATATGGACCTCATAGGCGATTGTATACTTGACGCAGCCTAAGCCAGGGGATGGTAGGTAGCCAACCTCATGGATGCGGCTCCGACCGGTACACAGCATGCCCGAATGATACGGCAAGCCGTTACAAGGCGAGAAAGCTGGGGGCTCTTACACACCACAGCCCCTTTGTCCCACCCCTGAAGGCGCGTGCTGCTTCACGTATACAATCGCCAAATAATAGAAGGAGGTCTTGAGAATCTAAGCGCGGCGTTAAGAACCGCATCCGTTTGTGCTGCATTTGCAACCTCCCTTCTATTCCTCTTCTATCGGGTGTTCCTCAAAGATTCCCTCCAGTTCTTTTGACGCGTGCTCGGCTTCCCAAAGTTCGGACATCTCGCGCGAGGACAGCCGTAAAGCCTTACGGTTGCCGCTTTTGTAGAGTTCCTTGCGCTTGCGCGCTTCCCCAGTCGCCCACGAGGGGGCCTCTTTCGTTGGGGGGTCGTGCCACTCTCCGGAGGTCGGGTCGTGGACGCTTACGTAGCCGAACTCTATAGACCACGTAGCGACAAGACCGAGCCGTTTTGCCTCGGATAGGGTTTTGGCGGTTTTGGCGGTTGGGTTTTGGACACTTCCTGAATGATTTTGGTTATCAGCGTGAGTTTCGGCGGTTTTGGCGGTCGAGATTCGAACACTTCCTGAAAATTCATCATCTCTCTCGCGCAAGGTAGTAGTGGTATTACGTGGAGTACTATTTTCTTCTAGTAGCTCATTGAGCCTTTCTCGCCACTTACTCTCCACTCGAATGCCCCCGCGTTTTTTGAGAATCTTCCAAAAGTGGACCGCCAAAACCGCCAAAACCCTTTGCGTTCACGATTCGTCTCTCAAAGACGGATGGACATGGAGGCGCTCGGAGGGACGTCCGCCACCGGGGGGTTTGAGCATCTCTCGCCTAGCCCAGCCGTGCTCTTCCAGGACCTCCACTGCTTGCCGGAGGTCTTCGGCGGTCGCCAATCCTTGCCAGCCCTTCCTCCAGACATCCCTGGTCTTCATCCCGTGGACCACATCTCCGGCTTCTATACGCCCCAGGAGGGCACTCGCAGCTATGGTCGGCGCCGTGAGCGCCGGATGGTAGAGGCGCATCGCGTGGCTTTCCAGGTACTCACACCAGACGGCCGCTCGCGCAGCGGACTCAGCTCCGACCGCTCCCCTGCCTCTCTCCTCGCCTCGACGGCTGACGTAGCGTAAGACCTCGAAGATGAGCGCGAGGCTGGCGAACAAGCTCCGGTATTTGAGGAAGTGGGCTTCGACGGCCGCCGGGTACGCTCCCGACCGGACGCGAGGCTCGAATTCATCCCGCCACTCGTCGAATATCGCCTGCGCATCTTCCGTGAACCGCACGTACGGAATCCCTTCCGGCTCTGATTCCCCTTCGGGGTCCGCGGGCTCAAAGGTGCCGAGTTTTGCCCCGAACTCCCGCGCATCGAAGGCCGCAAGCCTTTTGAAGATGGTGAACACGGCCCCCTTGGTCTCCGGGTCTGGTGGTTCGTCCACGCGCTCGTAAGGGCGCGTGTCCGGCCAGACGAGGACTTGAAAACGCTGAAGGAGGCCGTCGGCCTTCTCGCTCTCCGAGAGTGCGTCTTGCACGTAGGTCATGAGCGGACCGGGCTGTATGCCGCCAAAAATGGAGAGGCACAGGGCGGGGACGTGAATAGACCCGCGCCCGATCCGGTCCACGTGGTAAGGTTTGTCGCCGTTCCACGACTCCAGAAAAAATGCCCGATCACCTTCATGGCCTGCCCTGTCCAAGGTCGAGAGCCACCCCACAAGCTCGTCGCGATCATTTAGGAGGCCATTGGGGTTATCCCGGAGCAGTTCTCCGAGCTTCTCTACGGTGGCGTCCGAGGTGGCGTACCGCTCCTCTGTAGGCTCTTCGGCCTCCGACAACTCGGCGAGCTCTGCTCGAATATCGGCTATCGCGACCTGGTTGCCACTCTTGACGGCTTTCTTGAGCTCGTCCCGAAGATGCTTCTCGCGTATCTCTTTCTCTACGGTATCGAGCTCGTGATCCTTTGATTTTGCTTTAAACCGCTCTCGGGCTTCGGACCCAAGGCGCACGACGGCGGACAGGCCAACCGCTTGGGCGGGGGTCTTCATGCTCGACGGCGGCCCGACGTTCGCACCCCACAGGTTGCAAACGACCTGCCAGTCGTCGCGAGCCTTTGGGCGCAGCGCCAGCTTCCGCCCGATGATGGCCCCCGCTCCAACGATCAGGGGAGCCGCGATAAAGTCCGGAGCTGCGTTATCCATCCGACGTGCGGCGTCTACGACGTGACTCCCTAGCGGCTCTGGAAGCATACTAGCGGTGAAGGTCTCAACTGGGGGGAGATCGGTGTTGAGCGCCCTTGGCTCCGGCCACGGCTCCTCTTCTTCTGGGCCTCGGGCAGGCGTCGCCTCGACCACCGAGAAGAACTCCTCCTCGGTGTGACCGGCGTTTAGCCAGTCGGTAAGGTCTTCCGTCTCTCCGAGCCCGGGAAGGTTGACCACCTTGACGCTGCGTGCCACCCGAACCAGGTCCCGAGCGACCCTCTCGGCATACTTTCGACCGGGTTCGTCGTTATCTGGCAGAATCACTACGTCCGCGCCCGTGTAATGGATGCGAAATTCCTGCCGCCACGAGGAGGTTGATCCGCTCGTAGTGGCGACGATGCCCAGTTTCTCGCGGGCGGTTTCCGCGTCCTTTGGTCCCTCGACATGGAAGACGGTTCGTCCCGCCCGTACGCCGTCCAGGAGCTCCGGCAGGTTGTAGAGGGTCTGCGTGACGCCAGCAAGACCCTTCTTCCACAAGCCTTCGTCTATCTTTCGATAATAAGCGCCTTTGTGGCGCTGGATGTAGAGGACCTCGCCGGCCGGGGTGGTGAACTCCCAATACGTACCGTGTGGTAGTTCGTCGGCGGACAAAACTTTGTCTTCGCCGCCGGTCTCTACGGCGTCCTTCTTGGTGGCCTTCTTCGCTGGAGGGCTATCCGAGCCCCCGTGGTCGAAGAGGTCAACCACGCTAATATCCAGGGCGTCCAATATCTCTTGCAAGCTGCAGTCGGCGCGGCAGATTAGCAGAGCGCGCCCGTCTTCTCCCGTCTTGATGGATAGCGAGTCGTCGGAGTTGCCCTGGTGGGAAGGGCAGCGGGCTCGAAATTCGCCTTGGCGTTCTTTGTAGTCCTCCAGCCGGTCGAGAACCCTCTTGACCGGCGTCGAGACTTGCTCAAGCACTTGTTACTATTCCTCCTAGAGAGGAGAGGGCGGGAATCCCCGCCCTCTCGGCCTTTTCCCCTAAAAGGGGATGTCGACGACATCCCCCTCGTTCCGGGCCTCCGTGGCAGCCCTTCACTCGCGGATCTCGACCTCTTTCTCTTCGGCACCTCCGGCTGGGCGGAGGCTCTTCCAGTTGATGGTGGTGCCGTTAAGCAGCTTTCCCTTGCTGTCCGTCTTGGGCTCTATTTGAGCGACGAACTCGAAGCCCTCGAAGTCGGCCTCCTCGAACTCGGCTTTAGGATTCTCGAACCACTCCTCACCGTATCGGACCATGATCAGGTTGCCGAGCTTGCTGTACTTGGCGAAAGTCCAATCACCATCTTCGTCCTTCTTGAGCTTGAATCGATCGAAGAACTTCACGCCTTCGTCTAGTCCTGGCTCGACGAGGTTCTTGACGACCAAGACTTTCACGTTGAGATTGGGCTCGGCGACGAACGAGCGGCCGTTGTCGAGGGCCACCGTCTTCTCTTCCAGGGACAGTTCGGCCTCGACGATCCTGAGCTTGGCCGCCAGGATGTCGAGGCTCGGGGCGCCGCCAGAGGCGGATTTCTTCACCATGACCATAAGGGCTCACTTTCTTCGATAGTGGTTAGGCACGCTGTGCCTGTAGCAAAGATTTCTTGCGGCCTGTGTGCCGCCGGGTTAGTATTGAGTTATTGCATGCGGCCTCCTTAGCGGGTCGTTTTGCCGTTGAGCGGGCATTTTTGGGACTTGGAACGTCAAGCCCGCTCTACTAGATAATATAGCACCTTACGGTGCCCCATACAAGGTGCTATACTCCTCTTAACTGGCTATATAAGGGGGACGTCTTTGGATATTGGTGAGCGCATACGAGAAGCACGCAAGACCCGAGGGTTAACCCAAGAAGAAGTTGCCCGACGGGCCGGGATGAGCTTAAAGGGTATGGCCTACATCGAAAGGGGGCATATTGAGGACCCGCATTTCTCTAGCTTAAGTAATATAGCGCACGCGTTAGGCATGTCGATTGGCGAGCTTATGGAGGAGCCGGCCCTTACGGGAAAAGCGGTGAGCCATCCCATGTCGCCCCCCCTGATGGGTCGAGCAAGGGATGGCTCGCCGCATTCAACTCGTGGGCACAGTTCCTCGAAAACGAGATTGCGCGGATAAACGATCGCCTGAACAGCTTGCCGTCCCGACCAACGTCGGAGGAGCTGAAAAAGGACACGCGGCGGCTTGAGGAGCTGATTACTCCCTCTATGGTGGCATGGGAATCCCTCAGAGAATCCGGCATTTCAAGA
>JAFAPF010000526.1 GCA_019247245.1 Rubrobacter sp.
TGGAAGAGGACAACAGCAGCACCCAAGGCCAGTAAGCGCCGATCCGTAATTAGTGTTTTGAAACCGGAGATCTGCGCCCGTCCCCTATTATCCTTTGTCTTTAGCGCACCACGTGCCCGGTCGTAGTCGATCTCAGCTGCGCGCACCCTGGATACCGAGATTATGCTCGCAACACCCATAATGGCAACCGTGTAGAAGATCCACGCGCCCCCAATAAACTGTCCTGAGAGACCAGCGAGCGCGGCGGCCACGACGTTGCCTATATGGTTGAAGGATTGGTTGCGTCCGGTGCGGCGGTCGATGTAGTTATTTCCGACAAGACCGAGCGAGATGCCAGCGACGGCCGGTGGGAGTACAGCCTCCGCAACCCCCAGCAGAGTTTGTTCAGCAACGACTACGAAAACCGAGTTGTACAGAGCCATAACGACACATCCGGTAGAGATCAGCATCGAAGCAAGCACGATTAACAAGCGCTTCTGGCGCAAGGCGTCGATGAGCGCCCCCATAGGAGTTTGTGCTGCGACCGTAGCGAAACCCGCGGCCGACATAGCGATTCCGACATCAGCTGGGGACCAGTGGTATGTGGTAGTTAGAATGACGGCGAGAAATGGCCCCACCCCACCTTGAACGTCGGCGAGGAAAAAGTTTAGAGCGTCCAAGGCCCGTAAACTTTGCCTGCTCGGCTGTGGGTTACTCTCTACGTTCATGCAGTTCCTCCTTTCTCTAGCGGCGAGGGAAGAGTTATTTCTCGGCCTCGCGCAGGATGTCACTACGTAGGAAGCGTACTTCTGAAGGAGGTGCTAAGGCATCTGCAAAGTGAGAGGTTTTTGTCTATGACATTTGTCATGGTATTGCTCAGTTTGTAGAGGGTGAGCTGGCTACCAGTTGCCAAGAAGACCTTATTTATAGGCAAGTGGGCAATAGACAGCCTGTTCCAAAAACGACCCTTTTCGGAACAGAGTAGCACCCTGCTCCCGAGCTGGCCGCAGAACGTCCATTCTGCGAAGGGATTAGCCTGAAGAGTACCGCACGCTCCTCAGCAGGAGTGGCCGAATAAAGAATGCCAGGAGCAAAACAATCTGTGTAGCCCAGACGCTAAAGAAGGAGACACCGATCGAGAGGACGAAGATGAGCGGTACGACCAGGGCTCGCAGTTGGGTATAGCGAAACTCGCAGGTTTCTAGCTGAGTGGTGTCCATTAAGCGAGGGTCGTGACAAGCGTACAACCACACCCACGACAAAGCTAGCCCACTAACAATGTGTATAGCGTAGATGATCACTACGATCTATTGGTTTCCGTACTCGCTACTAGTGTAGTGGCCCTTCGTGCCGCCTTGATCCTTCGTTCGATGCGCGCCATGAGGCGTCGGCGGTTCTTGTTCTCGGCCTCGTAGTCCCGCAGCCGCTCGAGTTCCTCGGCGCGCAACCCCACGAGCCGTCTGCCAACCGTCTCGACGTTCAACCGGTCGTAATCCTCGATGGGGAGGGCTGCGGCGGTTGCTCGGCTCTCGGGCCCAGCGGGGGTCTGACGTGCGGTGCTTGCCGACGGGGACAAATCCACCGGCGCTCGACCGAAAATATTTATATGTCCGGCCAAAGCCAGCAATGGCCTGACTCTCCTATAATACGACTGACTCTCCTATAATACGATCTGGACAGACGATCTGGACAGAGAGTGGCAAGCAAGCGGTTCGGAGACATCTGGCTGCCACGCGGAGGGACAAAAGCCCGGGAGGCAGGCTCGCTCTCCAGGATTTGTGCCGTGGGGAGAGAGTCAGGCGTAGCTTAGCCATCCGCAGAATGGAGGAGAGATGGATGTCAACTCGGCGCATCGATCGGTATCGCTTCTTCGGTCCCTCGACGGGGTGATGCCGCAGTGGTCGGAGCGGCTTGAGAGCCGGCCGGCGCTCGACTTCGTCCACTACTGCCTGCGGGGCGTCGGTCAGATCGTCTTCATGAACAACCCAGTGACCGGGCTGCTGATCTTGGTGGGGATGTGGGTCTTCTCCCCGTGGCTTGGCTTCGCCGCTGTGCTCGGGGTTGTGGCTTCTACGGCTTCCGCGCTGATCCTCGGCCTCGACCGGGTCGCGGTCCGGGCAGGGCTCTACGGGTTCAACGGCGCCCTCGTCGGCGCGGGCCTCGCGACGTTTTTGGAACCCCCCTGGAGCGGCCGGGAATTAGTTTACATCGTTGTGGTCGCGGCGTTCAGCACGATGCTGATGGCGACGCTCGGAGCGATGCTTCTTCCCCGCCTCAAGGTGCCGCCACTCACCCTCCCGTTCAACTTCGCAACGCTCGCGTTCCTCCTTGCGGCGTTCGCAGTCGCCCATGGGGACGTCGGTCCGCTCGTCGGGCCGCAGAGTCCGACTGTGGTCGGCCCCGAGATCGACACTAGTCTCCGCGCCGCTGAGGGGGGCTCAGCTGTCGGAGTCGTTGAGGGCGTCGTGAACGCCATCGTGCGCGGGATCAGCCAGCTCTTCCTCGCCGACAGCGTGGTCGCCAGCCTCATTATTCTCGCTGGCATGTTCGTATGCTCGCGCATCGCCACGGCCTTTGCCGTCCTAGGCTCGGCGCTCGGCGTGGCTACGGGGCTGCTCCTCGGTGCCGATGGATACAAGGTTTACCACGGCTTCTGGGGCTACAACTCCTACGTCTCGGCTGTCGCCATCGGGGGTGTGTTCTTCGTGCTCACATGGCGCTCAGCACTGTTCGCCGCGGCGTGCGCGGTCGTCACCGCACTGCTCTTCGCGACCATCAGTACAGTCTTCTCTCCGTGGGGTCTTCCGGCGCTGACGCTGCCGTTCTGCTTCGGGACGCTCGCCTTCCTCATAATGAAGGAACTAACGCCCCGGTTCCAGGAGGTGCCGATCGAGGAGGTCACGACGCCCGAGGAGCACCGCCGACTACTCGGTCGGGGAGAAGCCGAGTTCGGTGGTCGCGACGCGGTCGGCGAGCAGCGTGAGTAGAGGTGGCGTAGGCCGCCCGGTGGTTGGGAGGCCGGCAGGCGCGTCAGAGCGTCTTTGGTAAAGCTAAGGGATGGTCTTGTACGTCTTGTGCATCAAGATCAGCGGCTTCCTAAACGAGGCCTGCGGCAACGCTCTTCCTGCGCGACGTCGTGCTGCCAGGGCCACCGCCCGTGGGATGGCGTTGCGGAACAATCTCGGCAAAGATCAGCTCCTGGTCAGGGTGGCGTGAACGAAAGGTTCGTATCCTCGCCTCGGAATTCTGTGCAAGGGGCCAGTTTGTGGAGGTTACGTCGGAACCTTTTCGTACTCTCGGCCAAATACCCCGCCAAAATACGCTGCCATACTGTACTGTCTAATCACCATAATGTACTCTCTATCTAAAACGCCACGCAGCTACGTACGGAGACCCGTGACGTGCGTGCGCGCACGGAATACACAGAACGATAATCGGCAAGGAGGAGCGTGAAACTTTCACCGAT
>JAFAPF010000541.1 GCA_019247245.1 Rubrobacter sp.
GCAGCGAGAGCTTGCCCCTGAGTTCGTCGTGGTCTAGCAGGCGCTCTATCGCTAGGTCCTGCGCCCTGGATCTCTGCCGATTCACCTCGGCTATCTTGGCCCACTCGTACTTAGCTAGCTGGTCGAGGATGCCATCGGTGAGCTGTCCCTCTGGGTTATCGTCTCTCCGGTCATTGAGGGCCCGTATCTTTGTCCCGTGCTCCTCGAACGTACGTTGTTGCCATGAGCAGCTTGCTGTGCACTTGTAACGACTAAAGGGCTTAGACTGTCGATAGCTTCTTCAGGCGGTTGAAAATCGATATTGGGCTCATCTGCAGCCCCAAATCGGACTTTAGAGCTACAAAACGGGCGTTTGCGAAGCAGAATGGAGGGTCAGAAGCAGGACGAGGAGTTCTTTGGGGAGAGCCGGCCCGCTGCCGACATGCTCGAGGTGCGGCGCCAAATCTCCTCGCAGATGCTCGTCGAGGCCGATGCCGTGATTTTGGAGCCTTAGCCGCATGCTGTTGCGAGTCGCCTTTGTTGGTGGTCTTCATATAATCTGCGACAAATGCCGAGGAGATTTGTGCATATGAGACACCGACGCGTAGAGCCTGGTCCGAGACAAGAATCGGTCTGGGATTATCCGCGTCCCCCAGAGCTGAAGGACTCGGACAAGCGCATAGAGGTCGTCTTCGGTGAGGTGACGCTGGCGTACACGACCCGCGCCAAACGTGTTTTGGAGACGAGCCACCCGCCGGTGTACTACGTACCTCCGGAGCACGTTCGGACGGAGTATTTGACCCTTGCTGAGGGCACGTCCTTTTGCGAGTGGAAAGCTAGCGTGCACTACTACGATATCGGGGTTGAGGAGCGAAAGGAGCGCCGGGCTGCCTGGTTCTACCCGAACCCGGTGGCTGCTTACGCCGACCTTAAAGATTATGTAGCTTTCTACCCGTCCTTGATGGATCGCTGCTGGGTCAATGGAGAGAAGGTCCGGACGCAGGAGGATGGCTTTTATGGTGGTTGGATCACTCCCGACATCATGGGCCCTTTTAAGGGTGGACCCGGTACCTGGGGCTGGTAGGATTGGCAATCGACCTTCAAAGGCTCCGTAAGGAGTACACCCGTGCCGGCCTCGCAGAGGCCGACGCCGACCCTGACCCCATAGAACAGTTCGACAAGTGGTTCAACGAGGCGCTGGCCGCAAACCTCCACGAGCCGAACGCCGTGACTTTAGCCACCGCGACGCGCGACGGCAGGCCCTCCGCCCGCGTCGTGCTTCTCAAGGGCTACGACGATAGGGGCTTTGTCTTCTATACCAGCTATGACGGTCGTAAGAGCCGGGAGCTCGAGGAGAACCCACGTTGCACGCTCGTGTTCTACTGGGGAGAGCTCGAGCGACAGGTGCGTATCGAGGGCCGCGCGAAGCGCATTTCGGGAGAGGAGTCGGATGCGTACTACAGGAGCAGGCCGCGGGGGAGCCAGCTTGGCTCCTGGGCTTCCGCGCAGAGTCGCTCCGTCGAAGACCGGGGCATTCTGGAGAAGCGGCTGCGGGAGTTGGATGCAACATACGAGGGAAGTGAGATCCCGCGTCCACCTTTCTGGGGCGGCTACCGAATCGAACCCGGGGCTATAGAATTCTGGCAAGGTCGCGAGAACCGGCTGCACGACCGTCTGCTATATAGCCGTGTAGACAGCGGTGGCTGGAGGATAGAGCGTCTTCAGCCCTAGAGTATCCTCGACCGGAAACGGAGGTGCCGGGTATTCTAAACCCGTCGTGCTTGGACCACGAGGTTTAGTCCCTTCCGAGTGGTTCCAACGGTGCCTGTTCTCTCCACTTTGAGACCGGTTTCTTCTGCCAGTTTGATCGTCTCCTCAGCGTAGCGAAGATAGACCCGGCGTCGTGCTAAAAGCTCGTTCAGGAATTGAAACCAACCCTCGGGCGTCAATAGCGGCACGTTGAAGATGGACCATCCACCGTGCTTGAGGGCTGCCGCCAGCGCTAGTAGGCCTTCCTTGAGATCCCGAACGTAGTAGAGCGGCCCTATAACCAGTGCCCCATCGAACTTATCGCTCGTGTCTACCCAGTCCTGCAAACGCCCCAGCCGGGCTTCCACGTTCGTTAATCCTTCTTGCTCAAGGCGTCGTCTCAGGTATTCTTGCATCGTCTCGGAGGGTTCGATGGTCACCACCCTGGTACAGCGGCGAGCCAGAGGCACCGTGTAATTCCCTGTTCCAGGTCCAAACTCTAGAATCGAGTGGGTAGGCCTCAAGACGGCTTCCAGCAGCCCGTATATGAGTTCTTCATCTTGCGCTCGGAGTTCAATACCCCTTCGCGTATTGCTGAAAAACCACTCGTAGAGGCCGGGGTGCCATCCTGCTCCGCCAGACCGAAACCACCGCTTGCTGATGTTCACCTGGAAGAGTCGCTCCTTCCCCAGCTAGCGTTCGTGGGGATCACGCCTTACGTGCTAGCACAGGCGTAGTGGACGAGGTAATGAGCCAGCTGTTCAGTCTTGACCGCCAGTTCCAGCCCCTGGCATCGCAGTGCGACCTTCTCTAGTAAGGCTGGATCCGAGGCGTAGTGCCCGACCTTCTCTAAGAGCGTCGATGGAGTTTTGACATAGTGCCCTAAGCCCTGGCGCTCGATGAATCGTACAACGGCCAGTTCGTTAAGCCCTATGTAGCTGGTGACAAGTACGGGACGGCCAACGGCTAGAGCTTCGTAGACCGAAGCAGGTCCTCCCTTGCCGACGACTACATCACTTGCCGCCAGGTACCCGGCCATATCATCGACGAAGCCTTCGACCCTGAGCTCGTCCGATATTGGGCGAAGCCTCTGTAATTCGCTTCTCAAAACTTTATTCCGGCCGGTGATGACCACAACCTGCAGCGGAATATCCGAGTCCACCAGCGCACAGATCAGCTTATGCGGTTTTCTTACCACTCCTTCTCCCCCAAGGGAGACCAGGCAGGTAAAGCGGTGCTCGAGCCCTAGGCGCGCGCGTGCTTCGGCTTTGGCGGGTGCCTCTAGGAAGGCTTGTTGTACCGGGTAACCGACGATCGCCATCTTGCTCGCCGGTACACCCATGCCGAGCAGATCCCGCCAAACCTCTTCGGAGGGGACTACGATGTGATCCGCCTGCGGATCCGCCCAGTAAGCACTGATGTTGTGTGGCTCGGTGGCGAAGGTGAGCACGGGTATCTTCAGGCCATAGCGGTGTTTGCTGATAGCTAAG
>JAFAPF010000080.1 GCA_019247245.1 Rubrobacter sp.
AACACTATAGCTGGTGTTGTCAAGCTATCCGACACGATTCCTGAGGCTATGGTAGCGGCGACCTTCAGAGAGAGGAAAGCGCCCACGAAGTTCAAGACGCCCGCTACGATCACAGCCACCCGCGGCGGCATGGCCCCAGTGGCGACGGTGGTAGCCATGGCGTTGGCCGTGTCATGAAAGCCGTTGGTGAAGTCAAATGTCAAGGCAACAGCAACCACGATTGCTATCAGTATCAAGCTGGTATCCATTAATTACCACAAACTCCTTGTGTTGCTTACTGCGCTGTGCACAGCTCTACATGGTTTTTGTACCTATATACGAGTGCGAGTAAGCCAAGCTTGGTTACACCACTGTAAAATCTAAGTTAAATATGGGTTTAAGGGTCGCAGGCAGAGCTGAACTTTCGCAAAGAACAGCTAGCGCTTGAGAGTGCTAGCTGAGAATTAAGCCGCTACCAAGTAGAGACTGTTCTCAAACAGCCGTCGCTTACCGAGAAATCCTGCTATTTTGAGGCTAGGTTCTACTTTCTGCTTGAAAGCCTATTGAGCCTTTGACTTCTTCCTCTCAGCCGTTTGCTCTTCGTTCAGGCTGCAAAGTCCTTCAGATGAAACTTCGGCGTCCCTAGGATATATAGCTCCTATGCTTCTAGTCAGCGAGAGTCAGCGAGGAGGAATCTTATCAAAGCTAAAGTGGCCTTAGTTGCGGCGCTGGTCGGCGGGGTGGGTGCCATGAGAGCTCGTAGCCTCCTTAGAAAGCCCAAGCCACTCGGGGCGCACTACCGCGACGCCCCAACGAAGGTGCTCATCGTGGGTGGTGGGTTTGGGGGTATCCCGGTTGTAAAAGAACTGGTACATGCTTTGGATGGCAATCAACGGGTGGGTGTGGCACTACTCGATCGAGTGAGCTTTACTACGTTCTACCCGCTGGTGCCAAGGACCATCTCAGCGAACGTCGAGATCGGTCACTTGGCTCACTCCATCAGAAGCATCGTCAGGCCCTTGGGAGTAGATTTCAACCAGGCAGAGGTAGAGGGGGTGGACTTCGAAGCACAGGAAGTTCACTCAAACAAGGGCAGCTTCCCCTATGACTACCTGGTCCTTGCTCCGGGCAGCCGCACCGCTTTCTTCGATACTGTAGGGGTTAGGGAGCATGCTATCGAACTAAAGGGCCTTAGGGAGGCCCTTCAGGTTCGCAACACCATAATCGACCGTTTCGAAGAGGCCCAGTGGCTACGGGGAGAGCATGAGGAGGGTTTACTCACCTTCATTTTCGTAGGGGGAGGCCCCACAGGCGTAGAAGGTGCAGCAAGCACCCACGACCTCATCTTCAACGTGCTAAAGCGCGATTACCCAGACGTGGATTTCGAGCGGGTGCGTATAGTGCTCATAAACTCTGGGAAGCGCATCCTCAAGGAGATCGATACCTCTCTATCCAACACAGCACTTCATCGGCTTGCCTCAGAGAACATAGAGGTGATGAACAACACAAGGGTAGCGGAGATACGCTCGGATGCCGTCGTACTCTCCAACGGGAGCACTATCCCGACTTGTACTACAGTGTGGGCTGCAGGTGTTGAGCCCGGACCTTTGGTGAAGGGATTGGATGTCCCAAGAGATGCTCGCGGACGCATCGTCGTCGACCGGTTCATGCGGGTGAAGGACCGACCCCGTGTGTACGCCGTGGGTGACTGCATCAGCATCGAGGATAAACCACCCCTCCCAGCCCTCGCGCAAGCAGCGAAACAGGAAGGTAAGATTGCAGGCCACAACCTCGCAGCGGAGATCGTGAACAGTCCCCTAACCCCTTTCCGCTACCGCTCGCTAGGCCAGCTCGTGGATCTAGGAACCACAAGTGCCTTGACGGACATCTTGGGCGTAAAACTCAGCGGACTGCTAGGAGAAGCTGTCTGGAGGACGGTATACCTCAAGGAGTTGGGCTATAACCTCGACCGGACGCAAGTACTCTCTGATTGGGCCATAGATTGCATCATTTGCCCCAGCGTCTCCAAGCTCTACGACGACCCGCCAGCTCCTTGATAGATGGCTCACGCTTCTTCGCCCCTGACAGCATAGACTGCCAGACGTTGCTTCGTGCTTGCTGAGTTTCTGAGAAGGATCAGCAGACCTGGCAACCTAACCCTCTATTACCAGATTGCCCAAAGATTGCCTAAATATAGACCTTCTCTCTTATAGACCTTCTCTCTTACCTTCTTGAAACAAGCTTTTGTGAACTGGTGTGTGTCGTCAGCTTCAGCCTCGCATACGCCGGTAGAGAGGCAGCAAATACCACAGTCCTAAGAACACAACCACCATCGCCGTGGTGGCTGCGATAGCCAAGCTTCTTCCGTACACAACGTCGGAGATCAGAAAGATCACGCAGCTTAACCCTATGGCGAGTAAGACGGTGCCTACGATCAAAAGGCTGTTGGCCATCTTGAGTCTAAGGGCTCTCTCTCCTTGACGCCACAATATCCGGTGCTGGATGCTCGGAGCTATAAAGAAAGCTGTCGCCAATGCCGT
>JAFAPF010000200.1 GCA_019247245.1 Rubrobacter sp.
AGGCCCCTAACCCGATCCGGCTGGGATCCTAAGGGAAGCTACGCTTCCCCTCGGCTGCGCTGCACGGATTCGCTTATAATGCGCCTTAGGTCATCCGTACGGTTTTCCTCGGCTTCTACCGTGTTTGCTTGGTCGAGAACCTTGCCAGCTACTTCCGGTCCGCTCTCTTGGATCTGTTCGGCTAGTTCTTGCGAGGCGACTTGGGCGCTCTCCGCGCCGGCCCTTAGATTACCGGTGACACGCTCGGAGAGTTCTGTGGCGTACCGCGTCTCTCGTTCCCGGGCCTCCCCGAAATGCTCTCCAGCCGTCTCGTAGGACTCTCTGATAGCAGTGGCAGCCTCGCGCCGTCTCCTAAACACAATGGTTGCCACCAGAGCCCCAACCCCCAGCACCAACACGGCTCCGCTGAAGGTTCGCCTACGTGTAGATCGTCTTCGCCCGAATCGTCTTCGCACGCTTTTTCCTCCTTCATTACGTCCCTTTCTTCGTTACGTCCCTTTCTTCGTTACGTCCCTTTCTGTATTGTAGCTGACGAGCAACATGGCCGGAGCCCCTCTACTACCGTACGGTAGGATGTCTCCCGAGGAGGGCTACGCTTTCACCCTCGATCGTCAACAGCCGTAAGACGATAAGCCTCAGGGTAACCACTCATCCCCGCGCACGGGCGTGGAAGGCGGGGGGCATTGAGTTGTCCACAAATCAGGGGATCATGAATTTCAACACATAGGCCTGGAGGATGACCAGAATGGCCATAACGACAGTGAGGCCGATAGACCACGGCAACACTAGCCGGAAGAGGTCGCCCTCCTTCCCTTGAAGACCCGTCGAGCTCGTGCCGACGGCCAGGTTCTGTGGGCTGACCATCTTCCCCAAAACCCCCCCGGCGGAGTTGGACCCAACTGCCAGGACCGGGCTTAGGTTCAGCTGGCTAGCAGTGGTCTTCTGCAGGTTGGCGAAGAGGGCATTCGAGGAGGTGTCAGACCCCGTGAGCGCCACCCCAAGCCACCCGATGAACGGGCTGAAGAACGGGAAGAGAAAAGCAGTGGCGGCGAACGCCAGACCCAACGTGTAGGTCAGGCCTGAGTAGTTTAATAGGTACGCTAGTCCCAGAATGGCCGCTATCGTCAGGATAGCCCACTTGAGTTGGTTCAGCGTCTGCCCGTAGATCCTTAGAGCCCTGCCCGGACCGACCTGCAGCGCGGCAACCGCAATGAGGTTCGCGACGAGGATGAGGGTTCCGGCCGCCCCGAGCCAATCAATCTGGTACATAGCCGGGTAGGGGCTTGCCTGGCCCACCACCGGAGGCTGGCGAGTAACTTGCCCGTTCAACCCCGGCCAGGGCACAGCTGGGTTGCCCTGCTCGTTCAGCTGCGCTGACGGGAAGTTCACCGCAAGCTGAGTATTCTTTATGAAGCTCTTGATCGGAAGGAAGCTAAAATCTACCTGGGAGAGGAGGAGCACCACGACCAAAATGATAAACGGTGACCAGGCGTACAGGGTGGCTTTTAATGAGGGGCGAGCGTATGATTCCCGTTCCTCCGCCGGAGGCTCGTTGGGGAAGTGCCATTCCTCGCGCGGGCTCCAGAACGCGAGCAGGGCCACGACTGCCACCACCGTAATGATCGCTGCCAAGAGGTCCGCGATCGCCGGTCCGATAAGGTTCGAGATAAGAGCCTGTGACGCGGCGAACACCACGCCGCTAACTACGACTACCGGCCACACCTCGAGCATCTTGCGCCATCCGGCCATCACCACGACCAAGAAACCAGGGATAATGAGCGCGAGAAACGGCGTCTGGCGTCCCACCATCTGCGAGATCTGCATAGGGTCTATGGCTGCTACGGAGCCCGCCGTGATTATGGGGATGCCGAAACCTCCGAACGCCACCGGCGCCGTATTCGCCAGGAGCGCCAAAGCCGCCGCGTACAACGCCTCGAAGCCCAAGCCCGCCATTATGGCGGCGCTTATGGCCACCGGGGTCCCGAAACCAGCTGTCGCCTCCAGTAGCGCCCCGAAGACGAAGGCGATGAGCACGGCCTGAACACGCCGGTCGTTGCTCAGGGTTGCGAGCGAATTGCGTACAATGTCGAACTGGTCGGTCTCGACGACAACGTTGTAGATAAAGATAGCATTGATGACGATCCAGACTATAGGGAAGAGCCCGAACGCTGCCCCAAAAAGGGTTGAGTCTAGCGCCAGGCCCACCGGCATCCCGTACACGAGCGCCGCGATGATGAGGGCCACAGCTAGGGACGCTAGGGATGCCCACTGAGCCGCCACCCGCAAGACCGCCAGCAGCACGAATAGCACCGCTATCGGGATGAGGGCCACCAGCGTTGAGAGTACGAGGCTACCTGCGACCGGCTCGTAAACCTGCTCGAACATCGAGACCTCCCCGTAAGTTCCCACTAACTATGCCCCACACACGCAATGGCTAGTGATAAAGATGCCACCCTTGCAGGTGCAGCGCGTAATACCGCTTACCACTTGAGGGATTGGGTTTACCAGGTCGCCTTTCTCATCAGCCGCCGCGCTAAGACGCCACCAACCAGCCCGACTCCCAGTAGCATCGCACTTTGCACGCTGGGTTGCGATGGCTTCTCCTTGGAATACCTGAATTCGGGATAGTCCTCTGGTGGTCCGCCACCGTTGCGCAGGGCCATTTGTATTACCTGTGCTAGGTGCAGCGCACGACGGTCGGTGGTTTCTGCTATCTGAGACCGACAGGAAAAGCCATCGGTGATGATCAAGGTGTCCTTGTCGGCCTTTCGCACGGCCGGTAGCAGGACCCGCTCGCCAGCCTTCATCGAGACCTCGTAGTGCGCACCCTTCTCGAAGCCCCAGGATCCCGCCATCCCACAGCAGCCGGAGTCGAGCACCTTGAAGTCGAGGCCGAGTTTCGCAAGCACCTTTTCCTCGTCGCTCATCCCCATGATCGCCTTGTGATGGCAGTGCCCGTGTACGACCGCCTTGCGTTCGAGCTTCGGAGGGTCGTAGCTCTCCTTTTCGAGGAGTTCACTCAGGACGTACACCTGTCCGTTGAGTCGCCTCGCGTCTTCATCGTTGGGGAAGAGGTTCGTCAACTCGTCGCGGAAAACAGCCACGCAACTCGGTTCGAGGCCCACTATTGGCACACCCTCTCGGATATACGGACGCAGCGTGACGAGTATCTGCCCGATCTGGCGCTTGGCGAGGTTCAGCATACCGAAGTCATAGAGTGGGCGTCCGCAGCACAGGGACTGCTGCGGCACCTCGACTCGGAAGCCCGCGTCTTCGAGGACCTCGACCGCGGCCGTGGCGGTCTCCGGATGGAAGTGGTTGTTGAAGGTGTCGGGCCACAGGAGCACGGGCGGCTTGCTCAGGTTCCGCGGCCCCCGTTCGTAGAACCACTGCTTGAACGTCTTCGACGCAAAGAACGGAAGTTGGCGCTCGGGCGCTATGCCGGCTGCGGCCTTCATCATGTCGCGTAAGATAGGTGTCTGGGTGAAGACGTTTACCATGCCTGGCATGCGTGAGGCGAGCCGGGCCCACCAGTGGATCAACCCCAAAGCGTAAGCGTTTACAGGCCGGAGACGACCCTCATAGTAATGCGAGAGGAACTCAGCCTTGTAAGTAGCGATGTCAGTCTGGACAGGGCACTCACCCTTGCAGCCCTTGCACGCCAGGCAGAGGTCCAACGACTCCTTGACGTGCTCATCGCGCCAGCCGTCGGTTATGGCCTCTCCTTGCAACATTTCGAATAGTAGGTTGGCGCGCCCGCGCGTGGCGTGCATCTCCTCACGGGTGACCATGTAGCTCGGGCACATCGTGCCACTTCCCTTGCGACACCTCCCAATCCCGAAGCAGCGCTCGGTCGCCACGACAAAGCTATGCCTGTCTTCGGGAAACTTAAAGTGTGTCTTCACTTGCGGTGGGTTGTAATCGGTGCCGGTGCGCAGGTTGGTGTCCAGCGGGTAAGGGTCGACTACCTTGCCCGGGTTCATCTTTCCTTCAGGGTCCCAGATCTTCTTGAACTCGCGGAAGGCGTCAACGAGCTCCTCGCCAAACATTATGGGCAAGAGCTCTGCCCGCTGACCCTCACCGTACTCACCGGCGATCGAACCGCCGTAGCCGACCACCAGCTCAGCTGCCTCATACAAAAACGAACGGAAGGATCTGAGACCCTTGGCCGTCTTCAGGTCGAAGGTGATGCGGGTGTGAACGCACCCCTGGCCGAAGTGCCCGTAGTAGACGCAGTAGTAGCCATACGTATTCAACAGCTTTTCGAAGTCACGTAGGTAATCGCCGAGCGCCTCCGGGGGCACCGCTGCGTCCTCCCATGTTCCCTCGGTCTCCATCGCTCCGGGCACGTTGCTGTAGTCCACCCCGGCCGTGCGCACCGCCCAGACCGCTTGCTCTTCTCCGGGATCGCAGAGCTTTGCGCTTATGGGCTTCCCGTCCGACTCCAGTGCCCCCTTCGCTGTGCGTGCGAGATCTAAGACTTCTTCTTCGGAGTTGCCACCGAACTCGACGAGGAGCCAAGCCCGACCTTCGGGTAAAGCCTCCCGGTCGGTAGCGAGGGCGAACTTCGTCTCCATATTGTCGGTCAGCGTATGGTCGAAGCCTTCCAGAGCGATGGGGCCATGTTCCATGATCTCTTTGACGTGGTCGCCGGCGTCGAAGCGATTCTCGTAGCCGAACACTATGGTTCTACGAAACTGGGGGCTGTCCACGAGCCGTGCGGTAGCTTCGAGGATGGTGACGCAGGTACTCTCCGTGCCGACGAGGGCGCGTGCGACGTTGAAGCCGTTCTCCGGCAGCAGCTGGTCCAGGTTGTAGCCTGAGCAACGGCGGGGGATCTGCGGATAGCGCTCCCGAATGAGATTGGCGTACCTGTCGCGCAGGTCTCTTAGCTTACGATAGATCTCGCCACGTCGGCCGCCCCCCTGGATGATCTGTTCAAGCTCTTCGTCGCTGGTCGGGCCGACCCGCATCCGTGTACCGTCGTAGAGCAATATTTCGAGCTCCTCGATGTTGTTCACGGTCTGGCCCGCCATCACCGAGTGGTTGCCGCAGGAGTTGTTGCCGATCATACCTCCCAAGGTGCAGAAGGCATGAGTGGCGGGGTCAGGCCCAAAGGTCAGGTCGTACTGCTCGGCGTCGTCGCGCAGCTGATCGCAGATGACACCTGGCTGCACGCGTGCGCGCTTGTTCTCAGGATCGAGTTCGACGATCTCGCGCATGTACTTCGAGAAGTCCATGATGACTGCAACGTTGCAGCATTGGCCGTTCGGGCTAGTACCACATCCGCGAGAGAGAATCGGTGCCCTGTGTTGGTGACAGGCGGCGACGGTATTTACGACGTCTTCGGTATCCTGCGGTATAACGACCCCGATCGGGACCTGCCGATAGATCGAGTAATCCGTTGCATAAAGCGCCCGGCTGCCACGGTCGAAGCGCACCTCGCCGCGTATATCACCACGGAGTTTGTCCTCTAATATTTGAGCGTCGAGATCCTGGGAACCTGCCCCGATGGGCGGGCTTCCCTCGTTCCTGAGCACGCTCCCCATAAACTCCTCCTTTCCTGGCGCCGTTCCCGTATTTCCCCTAGACGGCACGCATATTTGTTGTCAGAGTGCCCACTTGGCGTACTAACCATACGCGTTGCGTGGGGCATACGTTAGGAGCAGATCAACCGTGACTCGGCTGCCAGGAGCTCCCCCTTTTTAAGTCCCCTGCCATCTGCTGTGGGCAGACGGCACGTCCAGTTTAGCGCAGCCTGCGGCCTTACGTGCAGCTTACCGGGCCCTTCACGGAGAAAGATGGTAGGTAAAGTTGCCCGAGGGCCTAGCGCATGGGGTGGAGTATCCTGAAGCGTGAGGAGATCGG
>JAFAPF010000359.1 GCA_019247245.1 Rubrobacter sp.
CCAGCCTTGGCCATGATCCGTCCGATTCGCCACGCCCTGCCGAGAAGCCTTCCCTCCACGTCAGCCGAGGCGTACGCTGCCCCTCGCAGGCGTTCTGTACCATCCTCCTTTCCGTCCGGATGGGCGGTGTTCACGATGACTACAGAGCAGCGTGCGTTGTGTGAGATGCGGTTGGGAATGTTGCCGAGCAGAAACTGCTTGCGGCCGCTCATGCCCACGTTGCCGACTACGACCACGTCCACCTGTTCTTCTTCGATAGCGTCGAGAATCGCTTGTGTAGGATCATTAGCAACAACCGCCCGCGCCCGTCCCCGCGGTCCGGCAAGTTCCTCGGCGAATCGCATCAGTTTCTCGTGAGCCAGACCCAACGTGTTCTCAGACGTGCCGTTCTCAATGTCATCTGCTGTATCGGCAAAGAGAACCTGGAAGAGGAGAAGCTCTGCCCCGTGAGAAGCCGCCATGCTCGCGGCCCAGCGGACCGCTCGGTCGGCGGTCTTCGAACGATCGGTAGCGGCCAGGACCCTTTGGATAGAAGGAGTATTGCCGCCTGTAGTCGTCATTGCCTCACACCGAAGTCTTTCCCTGAACGGCATCGTACCAGAACCATCGGTACGGGCAAAGGATAATACAACTCGGATAGATCTAGGCGTGCCTAGCTCTATCCTCGCGTCTGATATCCAACGAAGGACAAGCTCGTGTTAACCGTATCGTGGCAGCACTAGCCTTTGCAGCTACGAGGTGTTCAAGTAGACTCCTTGAGAGGAGAGGATTGGAATGCGCTACCCAGAGTTTTACTATCGGTGGGAATGGCAGCTTCGCTCCGCTCCCGAGCAGTTGTGGCCGCTCGTAGGGGATACGAACCGGTTCAACCGGGACACCGGCCTTCCGCCAGTTAGTCACACGGATGGCGAAACTCGGCACAATGCCCGCCAGAATTTGTACTTTTCACGGTTCGGGATACGAGTCGAGTGGGAGGAAGAGCCATTCGAATGGGTGCGTCCACATCGCTTCGGTGTTCATCGACGGTATCATGCCGGGCCCGTGGCATCGACCCGCGTGTTGGTCGAGCTAAAGCCTCAACCGGAGGGTGGCACCCAACTTGTGTATCGAACGTGGATACGACCGAGCAATCTACTTGGAATGGTTACTGTGCCCCCGTTGATGAAGCTATATAATCATCGTGCCTTTGCCGCCACCTTCCGCAAATGCGACGAACTAGCCATGGAAACAGAGCAACCTCCTGAAGGGCTACCAGACGTTCCTCTTAGGCCTGGGGAAGGCATCACTCTTGCTGGCGGAGGGCGAGCCCGGCTGGCTGCGCTACAACGGGAATTGATAGAGCGAACCGGTGAGTCTGAGCTCGTCCCACGACTTATCGAGGTGGTCGAGAACGGGAATGACTTTGCCATGGCGAGGCTACGGCCTTACGCGCTAGCCGATACGTGGGGCGTGCCACGGCAGAAAGTGCTAGAGATGTGCTTGTACGCAACGCGTGTAGGTATCTTCGATCTCCGGTGGCATCTGCTGTGCCCCCTCTGCCGCGGTGGGAAGGAGAGCAGTTCGACGCTGGCGGAAATGAAGCAACAGGCCCACTGTGAAACGTGTAACATCGACTTCGCCGTCAACTTCGATCGCTCCGTGGAGCTCACCTTCCGGCTCAATCCCGCGGTACGTCAGGTCGAGGATCGTAACTTCTGTGTCGGCGGCCCTCAGGTGACACCGCACATCATGGCCCAGCAATTGCTGGCAGCGGGCTTCCAACGTAGCATAACGATACCGCTGGAAGCGGGACGTTACCGGCTTCGGACCCTCAATCTGTCTGGAGGGCGGTTCTTGGCAGCGTCAGCCGACGGGAGGCAGGAGGCTACGCTCACGGCTGCGAACCGCGACTGGCCCCGCGATGAATTAGTCGTGTCCTTGACACCTACACTTCGCTTCGAGAATGCCACTGACGACGAGCAACTTTTCATACTCGAGCGCATGGCTTGGAGCGACCAGGCAGCAACCGCTGCGGAAGTCACGACCTTACAGGTCTTCCGGGATCTCTTCTCGAACGAGCTACTCCGGCCTGGAGAGCAGATCTCAGTGGGTAGCTTGACCATCCTCTTCACCGACCTACGAGACTCCACTAGTTTCTATCGGAAGATCGGTGACGCGCCTGCCTTTGGACGGGTCCTAGACCATTTCGGAGTATTGCGGGAAGCGATCGCAGAGGAGGATGGCGCGCTCGTCAAAACGATTGGTGACGCCGTTATGGCGGTGTTTCGACGTCCGATCTCGGCCCTCCGGGCGATTCTCAGCGCCCAACAGCAGCTAGCCTCCCCTACCCCTGGCGCATCACCGTTTCACCTCAAAGCCGGCATACATCACGGGCCCTGCATCGCGGTCACGATGAACGAGCGTCTTGACTACTTCGGATCGGTAGTCAACATAGCGGCCCGGCTAGAGCGCTTGTCGTCAGGCACAGACGTTATCATCTCCGATGCCATCCGCTATGACCCAGAAGTAACGGAGCTTCTGTCTAAACCAGATAGCCAACTGGCTGCGGAACGGTTTGAGGCAAAGTTGAAAGGTTTCGACGAGGAACAGTTCTACCTGTGGCGTATAGCGCACGCTCTCCAGTAAACGTCCAGTCTAGCAACTACTCACGAAGGCAAGTACGATCTTCACTAGCAGTGCCGAGGTATGAAGTAGATCGTTCTCCCGCAACACTAGCAAGGAACTTTCCCTAGAAGGAGAAGTTATTCGCCCCTAAAGCTTACTCTCGGTGTAGCTTGCCGAGAGCATCATGGTACAGCTACAGCGAAGCTCGCCAAGGGTAGCAAGTTCCAAGGAAGTTCTGTAGGGCGACACGGTTCGGGCTGTTCGTCCCGTAGGGCTGGCGGATGGATTTGTTCGAGACAAAGGATCCCATCGAACAGTACGAATCGATAACCCGCGTAGCGAAGGTCGCCGAGGCGAGCGAAGAGTATGATTCGATCGGGGTATACGACATCCACTTCCACACCATACCTGTGTCCGAGAAGGAGACGACCTTTGAGTGCTGGACGATCAGCGCCGGCCTCTCTCGGGACACCGAAAACTTGAGGTTGGACATATGATCACCTGCAACGGCTACCGCAAACCCGGCCTTCTGGCCAGAAGATCGCCCCGACGGTGGACATGATTATTATAGGGCTCCTCTTTACCTTAGTACTGTCTGATACAAATGATGCGCCTACGGCTTCCCTAAAGCCGGCGAGAGAATGCAGGCCTTCAAGGAGGCTTGCGGGATCGTCCACAGAATGCGAGTTGAGGATGAACCGGTATTCGACGGCTCGTACCGCGCAGCAGGTAGCCCGATCAACGAACCCAAAGGTGTACAGAAGCTTCGCTCCTCTTCCGAGTCGGGGGGCAGCGGCGAGAAGGTGACGCTGAGGCTTGGCGCACGACGGGGCGACGCCTGCAACATCATAGCAACGTAGGTACGCTACGCCACAAACTCGATCTGCTGTACGGATATTGCCAGGAGGTCCGGCGCGGCTACGAAGAGATCATCCGCTCGACCTCTATCAACGTCTACCTGCTGGAAGAGGGCGAAAGCCCCGAGAAGCCACCTCTTTAGCTCGCGGCGGCATGAGTTACGATGAATATCCCAGACGGTTCATGGTAGGCACGCCTGAAGAGATCTCCGAGAGACTGAAATCGATGGCTGAGATAGGGTAGACACTTTGTCTACCTGCTCCGCCCCGCCTGCGACCTTCCCCGTGGAACATAGCGTCAGGGAAGTAGTACCGAGCTTTGCCTGAAGCAGGCTTAGCCGAACCCGAAGCCCGCGATGGGTCACCGTCGCGGGCTCCCAAAAGAGGTACGAATAGTTTAAACTGCTCGCATGAGCGCGGAGAAGTATTCATTAGGCGACGGCCCCCCGTTCTTAAAGATAGAGAAGCCGTGGGGCAGGTTCGAGCAATACACTCATAACATCCTCTCCACGGTTAAGATCATCACCGTCGACCCGGGTGGCACGCTCTCGCTACAGTACCATCATAATCGTGATGAGCTCTGGGTCGTCCTCGATGCTGGCGCGAAGGTCGAGCTTGGGGAGAAAGTGCTCCATCCAGAGGCCGGAGAGAAGCTCTTCATCCCGAGAGAAACAACCCACAGGCTCTCCTGCGAAGGTGAGCGACCAGTGAGAATCCTCGAGGTCTCCTTTGGCGAGTTCGATGAGGATGACATCGTACGTCTCGAAGACGCCTATGGTCGTATAGGCTCGTGAAGTTTACGGGCACCGTCAGTACCTCCGGCCCGGCCGGCGAAGCTCGTCTTTGTGTGTGGGCTACAACAGCTCTCTGAGGAGTGCGTCCTCGTAGAATAATGAGCTTTATGTGGGAGAACGAGACGCATGGCGAAGATCCTGACAGGCAGCTGGCCGGACCTTCCGGTAGGAAACTGCCCGCGTCGAAGCCTTTGACGGAGAGAGGAGCACGAGGAGAACTCGCCAGCCGGTCGTGGCGTCTGCCTCTCGTCTTCGGTCTTCTCGCGCTCGCACTCGGCGCGGTTCTTGTATGGCTCATGTATGGGGATCGGGCGGGTGGTACGAGCGTTTACCAGGATTCGGTCGACTCGGGAGCGGAGCCTGTGGTGCACCTCACAAACGGTCCCGGTCGAGTGCGCATCGAGGGCGTCGATGCGCAGACCGTGGAGATCACCGCAAAGAGATACGCCCGCGGCTTCGGACCTACCTCTGCCCAAGAGAACGCTGCTAGCATTCCGGTGGACATCGCCCGTGATGGATCGACCGTAAATATCTCATCCAATGGAGGCCGCGGTACCAACGTCGATTACGATCTTAAGGTCCCAAGTAAGAGCACCATAGAGGTCGAGTCTGCGGTGGGGAATGTGAAGGTCTCGGACCTCTCCAACAACGTAGCGGTTCGCGCCGAAGTAGGCGATGTCTCCGTAAAGAACGTTCGGGGCTCCGTTAAGATCGAAGCCCCCCGAGGAGACGTAGCGGTCGATTCGATGAGCACCGAGACCGGTCGCGCCGATATCACAGTCGGCTACGGCGACCTCCAGCTTAAAGACCTCGTCGTCGGCATCCTGGATGCTCAGGTGGAGGCCGGCGACGCTGACCTGTCTGGGCGGTTTTCTGGCGGCGGTAAGGTCTTTGTGGGGACGGGCAGCATAAACTCCCGGCTCCCATCCGGCGATACCAAGGATCTGAACCTCGAAGCTTACGCGGGCGAGGTTGCACGCGACGACCAGCAGTAGTCGGGGAAGCGTCAGGTGTACAGGAACAGGCCTCCAAGTAACTACTCTCCGGAGAGCTTCGGAGACACGGTGCGCGGCGTCTGGCTTACACCGGGGAAGTTCTTCAGGAAGCTCGACCCCGAGGGCGGTCTGGTGAGACCGGCACTCATAGCTACCGCTGTTTTGTACATCAACCTCATCTTCGGGGAGCTGCTGCGGGCCGCTTTGCTCCTTCAGTTCAACTACGGTCTCTTGTACGCGGTGCTTCCAGGGCTCGTCGTTTCGCTTATCCTGGCGCCTCTACTCGTGGTCGGTCTTTCGGCGCTTGTGCTCATGGTACTCGACGGCGCCCCTTCACGGCGCAAATTTGGCCCCGTCTTTAGAGCCTTGGGGTACTCGACCGTGGTCGGGCTCGTGCTCTGGATCCCCTACGCTTCCCTGGTGGCCCTCCCTTACGGCCTCTATGTAGCCACCGTCGCGGTGAAAGAAATGCTGTTTTTGAGCTGGAAACGTGCGGCAGCCTCCACGCTCCTACCACTCGCCGCTGTGCTCTTGATCATGCTGCTCCTTAGCGGCG
>JAFAPF010000013.1 GCA_019247245.1 Rubrobacter sp.
TAACCTCGATTCCTGGATGGATAATATCGTCTCCCAAGCCAGCGGCAATCCGACCGTGGTCGACCTCAGCCAAGGCATCCCAGTCAGCCTCCCGGGCGAGTCCAGCGGAGCGGAAGCCTCGAAGTACGACCCGCACTGGTGGCATGATCCACAGAATGCCGAAGCCGCCGTCACCGGGATCCGTGACGCCCTGGATAAAGCCGATCCTAGTCATAAGGATCAATACGATAAAAACGCAGACGCTTATGTAAGCAAGATCGAACAGCTCGATAAGGATATCCAAGCTTGTATGGACCAGGTGCCGGGGGACCAACGCAAGCTCGTGACCGACCACGACGCTTTTAATTACTTCGCTAATCGCTACGGGATAAAGGTGGTCGGCGCCGTCATTCCCTCGCAGAGTACTCAGGCGCAGCCATCAGCTAGCGAAACCGCAGACCTGATCTCCTTAATCAAGAGCGAAAACGTCAAGGCGATTTTCCCCGAAAGCTCAATTAACCCCAACCTTGCCCAGACGATTGCTCGTGAGACAGGCGCCTCCTCAGACTACACGCTCTACGGCGATACCCTTGGTCCGCAAGGATCGGATGGAGACACCTATCTAAAGATGGAGGCTGCCAACGCGGATTCGATGGTTAGGGGCTTTAGCGGTGGCCAACAGCGCTGCTCTATCTCGACGAGCTGATGACTGCTAAGAAGGGTAATGATTCTATAGTGGAGGTTAGCAAACTTTCAGCTAGTTATGGCGGAACTTTGGTGCTTGAGAATGTCCACTTCCAGGTTGAGCCGAGTCTGAAGATTGGGATCCTTGGACCAAATGGAGGCGGCAAGACTACCCTGTTTCGGGTGCTACTCGGTGAACTAGCTCCGCTGCGCGGCACTGTCATCGTGCATGGGAGCTGTGGCTACGTGCCCCAGACAGAGCGTTCCCGGCTCGATTACCCGGTGAGCGCGCTGGACGTGGCGCTGATGGGCACGCTCACGCGCATCCCTTGGTGGCGGAGGCCGAGGCGAGCCGAGCGTCTCCAGGCGCTTGATGCACTCGGCAAGGTCGGTATGAAAGAGCTAGCTGACGAGCAATTCGGTGAACTATCCGGTGGCCAGCGTCAGCGCGTGCTGATAGCTAGAGCTCTGGTTCAGGATGCCCAGCTGTTGCTACTCGATGAGCCGTTCTCAGGGCTCGACAGCAGCAGTGCTAAACGATTGTCACTGCTCTTGGATCAGCTCGCCGCAGAGGGCCGCAGTATCTTGATTGCAACCCACGACGTCGAACAGGCACGCGCCTGGGACCTCGTGCTCTGCCTCAACAGGCACCAGATCGCCTTCGGTGATCCCTCGAAGACGCTTACGAGATCGGTAATACAGGCCACCTATGGTGGCGAAATCGTAGCGTTCTCTGAAGGAGCGTCAGAGCAAGCTCACCTTATCCTTCCTCCGCATCACCATGATACATCCTGAGATATGCTAGCCGAGCGGTACCTGAATGTTATCGGCGATTCGCAAGAAGCCTGGCGGATAATCGTAGATCCCTGGACAGGGGGCATTATGCAGCGCGCACTCGCAGAGGCCACGCTGCTTAGCGTCGTCGGTGGGCTGCTCGGCTGCTGGATTGTCCTCTACGAGGTCTCTTATAGTGCCGAGTCGCTTTCGCACGCCCTGTTCCCTGGCCTGGTCATCGCGGTGCTTGTCGGCTTTCCATTGGTACTTGGAGCAGGGATCGGCGTAACGGTTGCTGCCTTGTTAATCGCGATCTTCAGCCGATCACTGGGCATCGGCCGTGATACGGCTGTCGCAGTAGTCATCAGTGCTATGTTCGGAGCCGGCATAGTGCTCGCGCTCTCACCAAGATCGCCACCTGGGATTCAGGGGCTGTTGTTTGGTGACATCCTGGGAGTGTCAGACTTAGACCTGCTGCTGGCTGCGGGGTTAGCTGCAGTTACCCTACTAGCGTTGCGGCTTCTTCACCGACAGCTGCTAGTCGTCGGATTCGATCGAATGAGTGCCCGCTCGGTTGGTGGCAACCCAAGGCTTGTGGATACTGCGCTGCTCGTGCTCGTGGCACTCGCAACCCTCATAGCTATCCAAGGGCTTGGAAGTCTCCTGATCGTGGCCGTGCTCGTAGGTCCTGCTGCGACTGCCCGGCTGTTTACCAGGCGCATAGTGCCGATGATGGTAGTTGCGGTGCTTGTAGCCTTTACGGCCAGTGTAAGTGGCCTCTATCTCTCCTACTATGTCGGGACCGCAGGAGGGGCTTCGGTCGCCGGGTGCATAGTCGTGCTGTACCTGCTCGTCCTCGTTGGGAACTCGATTGTGCGGCGCCTACTAAAGGTCCGGAATCTGGGAGGGCCGGTAAATTTCAGGTCCTCAGAAACCGCCCAGCCTCCTATCCAGCGCCGAACTCTATGAGCGTGTTCACCATCGAGGGTAACACCGAGCCTGCCATGTACATTAAAGGCGATATCACCCTGCGAGAGGTGTTTAGTTACCTAGGCTTTGGTCCCAGTCTCGGCCGACCCTTCTGCAGGAGGCATTAAGTTGTTCGACTGGTTCTTAGGTCCGTTACAGCTGTCTTTCGTACAGCGTGGTCTACTGGAGATGCTCGTTTTGTCTGTTGGTGCTGGGCTCATGGGTACTTGGGTCGTCCTGCGGGGCCTCGCGTTCTACTCGCATGCGGTTGGGACAGCCACATTTCCGGGCTTGGTGCTAGCTAGTGGGCTCGGCTTTACTCCTCCCATCGGTGCTTTCAGCATGGCAGTGCTGTTTGCCGGTAGTCTGGAGCGTCTCGCACGCTCGCGGCGCTCTGGCTACGATAGTCTCACCGCTTTGGTATTGGTAGGCATGCTCGTAACCGGAGTAATATTAGCTAGCGATGTCTTTCATTCCCGCTCGAACGTAGACACGCTGCTTTTCGGCAGTCTGCTCGCTCTCAAGAGAAGTGATATTTTCCTTGGAGCAGGATCCAGTGGGCTGGTGCTTGTCGCAAGCTACTTTCTAGGTCGGGCTTGGCTAGCGACCGGCTTTGACGCAGCTGCAGCACGCTCGCTTGGAGTCCATTCTGCCGTCCCGGATACTGTCTTGCTCGTGCTTATCGCACTGGTCACCACTGCCGCCCTCTCCGCAATGGGTGCGTTACTAGCCA
The DNA here is from genome assembly GCA_019247245.1 of Rubrobacter sp. Lineage (GTDB taxonomy): Bacteria > Actinomycetota > Rubrobacteria > Rubrobacterales > Rubrobacteraceae > Rubrobacter_F. The sequence continues at coordinate 3,140 of JAFAPF010000013.1, forward strand.
CAACACTGTTTGTAGTCCCCGCGGCCACCTCCCGACTATGGGCTCGGCGGTTGTGGACTTGGCAGCTTGGGAACGTCGTCCTCGTGCTCATCGAAGGCATTGTCGGACTTTGGCTCTCTGTCAAAACTAACGCGCCGCCCGGAGCAACTATTGCGATGCTCGCCGGTGGCACTTTCGCATTTTCCCTGGCAGTACGTTCCTCTCTTGGCAAGATTCAAGCTTCATGAGGCTACCTACTCTAGAGGCTGTTATGAGCTTGCTCTAGGAACACAGCTGGACAACAGGGTTAGGAGTATGTTGCTCAAACCGACTCACAAAGTCAGCGACGTATAGCCGGAGCAAAGTTGGCAGAAACCAGAAGGCATCGAAAGCGTATCGGCGCTGACTCCGATCGACGCCAGGTCCAGCAACTCGCTCGATCGTACGCTCAAGTCGTGTTAGATGAAGAATGGCTATGATGCAAGAGGGGCAGTCTAGTCTTCCCTGTATTGAATATGCAACAATGTTCTGAGGTTTATCTCGCCTTTCGGAGATGGCTAGAATAACGTACGCTAAGGCTTCCGACACCAAATGTCAGGATCCAGGGTTTTGTGGCGTGGATTATGCGAAAAGTTCCCCGTGATGAACTTCCACGCGTAAGCTTGCTGCCAGTCTTTTTCAAACTGATCTAATCCTACAGGCTGAAACGTGAGGTTTGTAAATCCGCCAGAGCTAGCGCCGCCCGGCTGCACGTCGGTGGTGGAGGCGACCTGCACACCGTTTGCGTAGCCGGCTAGTGGCGCTGGACGCTTGGGCTTGCTGCGATACGCAGCGTGATCGGACGCCGGTCAGGGCAGCGCCTTCTCGAACCGGTGGTGAGCGTAGGGCTCGTCGTTGAACGGGGCAACCTCCTTATACCCGGCCCTGCGGTACAGCTCGGTCGCCTCTTTGAGGGCACGGTTGGTCTCGAGGTGCAGCTCCCTCACCCCGTTCTCGCGGGCCAGTGCCTCGAGGCTTTCGAGCAGGCGTCGGCCGACGCCGAGCCCGCGCGAACCCGGGTCGACCCACATCCTCTTGAGTTCGGCGGGCGCCGCGCCGTGAAGCTCGTGCAGGTCCGCGCCATCCTCCCCGATCTCCCACAGCAGGCGCGAGGCTCCGAGCGGGCGGTCGCGTCTCAAGAACGACTCCTCCAGCGCGCCAACGCGCTCGGTCACGGTCCGATTGAAGCGGCGGATCAGAGCCACGGCGACCTGATCTATTTCTCTGACCATAGTCAGATATTATCAGCGATCGTGACGGAATCAAACGATAGCGAGCTGAAAGTAGCTCTTGCAGTGCCTGTACCCACCAACGTTTTCTCCCGACGAGATCGATCTACCCATACGTCCCTAAACTTCGTGGCGAGTTTTGATCTGTGGCCTCTCTTCTCAGCTTGCGGGTGCGGCGCTTCTCAGGAGGCTGCTCTAGGAGGGGGCGTCGGTTAGGCTCCAGGGCACCGCCGTGCCTTCTCGCCTTGAATCCGACGCCGATTCCTACCCCGATGGCGAGCACGACGCTCGCCAGCATGATCCAATACCTGGCGAGTATGCCGGCGCTTGAGGACTCTCCAAGGAAGATTACACCCCACAAGACCCTGAAGGCTGGTGAGGAAGCTAGACAGGCGGGCAACGCTTTTACAGGAACGCCTGAGCCTCTTCCCATATCTGAAGGACAAAATCCTGGGCAGAAATGGGTTTGGCCATCGCAGCTGATTGGCCTGCCCAGACTTGCATCCGATGGTAGTCGCCGGCTGCTGCCCCGGCTTCCTTCATCGAGGCTGTGAGACCTCTTTGCACAGGATAGGGAGCTGCAGCCGGCGCGGCCGGCGCTGCTGTTGCCTTCACAAAGTCGGTGGCAATAGCCCGGCCTAACCGGCCGGTAAAGGCACGGGTTAGCATCGTCCCTTCCGGTTCGAGATTGTCAAGCGCCGCTGCCCATGCAGGGTGTATGTTTGCTTCCGGACAGCGTAAGAATGCCGTACCTATCATTGCGGCACTCGACCCCAGGGTTAGGGCCGCGGCGACGCCCCGACCGTCTCCGATTCCGCCCGCGGCGATGATCGGCAGGTCGATGTGCTCGGCCAGACGTGGCAGCAAAGCGAAGAGCCCTACTGATTGCCGTTCAGCAGCTGCTGGGTCGAAGGAGCCGCGATGGCCACCCGCTTCCGATCCCTGCGCGATGATTGCGTCAGCGCCGCTGGCCAGGGCTCTTTGTGCCTCTGCAAGCGTTGTGGCGGTCGCGAACCAAGCGATCCCCTTTTCCTTGAGTCGCGCCACGAACTCGGGCGGGTATAGCCCCATGATGGAGGAAACGGCTGTGGGGCTTAGTTCAAGGAATGTTTCACACTGCTCGCGAAAATCGGGTGGCACCGCGTCACCCGCGGCTGCAGAGACTTCAGGACCCCACACGGCAAGAAAGGCTCGCACACGCGCTTCTGCCTGTGCATCCCGCTCCGGCTTGGGGTCCGGAATCCAAGTATTGAGCTGGAAGGGACTGCTGCTCCCGGAGCGAAACTCGTTCACCCAGGCGCGAATGCCTGGTGGTTTGGTCATGAGCGCGCCCATTGCACCCATCCCACCGGCGTTGGCCACAGCGATGGAAAGGCCTGCAGGACATGCTCCTGCCATTGGCGCTAGCAAGATCGGTAGTTGGAGACCGTACTTCGCGCAGAAAGCCGTAGCTCGGCCACGTGGCCGTGAGACCTTATTAGGCAAACCTGATGCCGTCATTATACCTCCGATCTAAGTTGGGGGGTCTCGCAATTCATCTAAGAAACCCAGCTTTCTAGAGTAAGGGCTTTCCGGAAAAGCTCAGTGTGCAGTACGCAGCTGTGCTTCACGTGGAGCGGCCGCTCTACGCCTACGAGCATAGGACATCGTACAGATGATCAATCCAAGGAGGATCGAAACGCCTATTAGCGGTGAGATCACTAAGAAGATCGGTATCGACAAGACGAAGACGAGACCAATGCGGATAAGAGCGTCACCAATCAGCACACACCCCCAGATAAGCGCAAGAAACCGTTGGGTCAACCGAAACGAGGGATCCCGCCACTGCCCCTCAATACGAGCTGCACGACTTGGATCGTTACCGCTGTAGAACTGACGGCTAAGGTAAAACATCAGTGGTCGCCTTAGCAGAAGCGATCCTAAGCAAGTCAGGCCAAACACGCCGGTGAGAAATGATTCCTTGAGCAGAAGTAATAGAGGGCTTCCAGAGATGAGGCCAGTAAGCAAGCCCAGCCCGATGAAGGCTAACGCGATCACCCCGATGATATCTAGGTGTCTAGTACGTATCCAACCAAGGATAATGCCTGCAACCGGAAA
>JAFAPF010000020.1 GCA_019247245.1 Rubrobacter sp.
TCTTCAAGTTCATTGCTGGAGCTACGATAGTGTCCCTAATCCTGCTCTCCATTCTGCTAATCGCCACAACGTTTGTGTCCTAGTGGTGTAAGCGGATTTTCTCCACCCGCCTCATTTATAGCCGAGGTTGCACTCTCCTCCTACAGGAACTCGACCACTCTTCCGGAGCATCGGGCCTTCTTTACTTAGCGCTTGTAACGCTTAAGAGGCGCTAGCCGCCGATAGAAACTGTTTGGAAAACTAGTGAGGTAGGTCTATGACGTACGCTCCTGAGTATGAAAAGGAGCTACTCAACCGATCTCACTGACGCCCACTGGAGTGTCTGGAAGTTCCATGTCGTTCCGGCTCCCAAACAAGCGGGGACGACCGAAAACTTACACCACCCACGAGATACTCAACGCCATCTTCTACATCTTCAAGAGCGGCTGCCCTTGGCGGCTTTTGCCTAGCGACTTCCCACCTTGGGAGACCGTCTTCTACTGGTGGTTTAGAAGGAGGCGCATAGATGGAACCTTCGAGCACCTCAACACGGCCCTGCGCGAGCGTGTGCGAACCAGCTTGGGAAGGAGCGCTCATCCAAGTGCAGGCATCGTCGACTCGCAGTCGGCCGAGACTACCAGTGTGGGCGATGAACGGAGGGGATATGATGGTGGCAAGAAGGTGCGTGGCAGGAAGCGTCACCTACTACTTGTGGACACCGAAGGATTGGTCCTAAAAGCCAAGGTACACAGTGCCAAGGTATCCGATCAGGATGGCTTGAGGCTGCTACTGGACTCACACGCACAGCGGTGTTGGGGCTGAAGTGCCTCTGGCTGGACGCGGGCTACGAGGGCAGGGGCAAGCCGTGGTCGAAGAGGTCCTCGGCCTGAGTGCCGAGATCGTCCGCCGTCCTCAAAAGCTGGTCCTGGAAAGGCAGCCCGCCTCTGGGCTGAGGAGTGGGCCCAGGAGAGCCAAAGATCGATGGGCAGAAGCTGATGCCGCCGCGAGGCTTGGTAATGTTGCCAAGGCGCTAGGTAGTGGAGCGCACCTTCTCTTGGCTCTCTCAGAACAGGAGGATGAGCAAGACTACGAGAGGTTGTGCGCCACCGCTGAAGCGTTCATCTATGTCGCTATAACTCGCCTCATGGTAAAAGGCGATTAGTTCGTGCTTAGGACTTTCCAAACAGTCTCTAACTAGAAATTCTCGGAAATGCACCTTAGCCGACCGAGGTGTCAGACACAGCTGACGGCTCTACATCATCATAGATCCTGGCCGCCCTCAGCAGCCCGCTGCTCCCACGCTCGTACACCGCGACGCCTGCCTGGGGCGGGATATCGGTTACTCCCCACCGCACGCAGTTGTACTCGATAGCGCACCTTATGCCGTCGTTGGTAAGGGTGCAATGCTCCAGAGGTATACCGCCGTCATTGGTAAACATGTGCGCGTATAACTCCTGCAGATCCTCTAAGCCACGGTGCAGGTACGCTCCCCCGCTCGGCTCACGTGCGTAGCCGTCGGGCTCGAAGGTCCTCACGATGCCTTCCAGGTCGCCTTAGACTAGCGCTCGCTGGTAGTCTCCAGGTGTGCCCTCGGCGTGCAGGCTTGGTTCCTTTTGAAGAAGTGGAGGGCGTATGTTATGGCTACCGGTGAGTGGCCACACGCTGTGATAGACGCGGATCGCCATAAGCGTGTGGTCGGGGTTACGGTCTGTCACGATGGCCACCGGCAGCTCGACCCTCCTGAGCCCGTTATCCCTAAGCAGGTGCAGCACCACCTCCTCTACTGTACGGATGGGGGTGCGCGTGAGGGCTACGTTTCTACTACGGCCTCGTGCTTGGGTAGCCAGCGTGCCATCTCAGAGCCGAAATCTCACAATCCCCTTGCTCCCTCGACTTTGCCGAGGCAAGGATCGTCCAGGAGAGGATGTCCGGCGAAGGAGCGTACTAGACGTCAGGTTGATTGGCCATGATCCCCTCGTAGTAGGGGATAGCATCGATGGTACGTGCTGCCTCTTCTTGTGCACGCCGTGCTTCGGCAATGGGAGCGGTAAATACGAGGCCTGGATGTGGAGCTTCTAGGAGGGTGGTAGAGGCGCTAGCTCAAGGTTATCCACAAGCTTTATCTTTATTCGTTGCGCTGTATAGGGGGCTAACCACCACCTCTACGGCCTACAAAGGGCAAAAAAGAGGGCCAGGATTACAAACAGCCCCAGCCCAATAAGGCTACGAAGGTTATATATCGTCACACTTAGTCGCCAATATCGATATAGCCACCGTCGAGGCTACCCATAGACATATCACCTCCTGAGCTGCTTATATCCATGTCCGCCATGGCAGAGGCGACAAACACCATAAGCGCCACCACCAAAGCGACCACCGCAAAAATTGCCAGGATGCGTTTCATATAGACCTCCTTATCTCTAATGGGGCGGGGTTGCGGCTTTGCTCCCTGGCCCAGCGGTTAGCCACTTGTAATTAACGCTGGTGTCCACACCCTACAGCTTTGTCCGTAATCTCCGATTCGGAGTCCCAGAGGCTAAAGAAGAGGTTCCGGTTACTTAGTTTGACGACAGAGTAAACCCGGAACCCTAATGAGAGAACCAAGGGAAGTCCTTGATCCCAAGAAGCGCATACCCCCTACAGCTAACTACTAAACATAGTGGTTAGTCGCAACGATGCCACTACAAAAAGAGGCTCGGTTGTCTGGTGAGGTCCAACCGGACTCTATCTAAAATGCTACTCCGCCTTGCGGGGTGCTCGTAGCCACCGACGGACCATCTCCTGTTTGATCAAGTCCCGCGGATCTTTCTCACCGGAGTGGAGGAAAGGATCATCGAGTGGGAGAACGTAGCATAGCCTTCACGCCCCTCTCCCTCTCTCATAGGACTGGGGTCTTACATTGGGGCTTCAACCCTTTGTCTTCACAGCATTAATGCACTCTTTGCGTTTCTCTAACGCAGGCTAGGTAAGAAAGGTAAAGGGTCGGGCTTTTTCCAACCGCTTCTTTCTAGCTCTGCCCCAGCCCTCTCGAGGGGCAGGGGTCACTCATACGTAGCTACATCCTCTTCGGTACCACTTCTCCACCGGCCCTCTCTTTATGGTTGCACTGAGAATTTTCATGGGGTTGTTTCGCCGCTACTACGGTCTCTAGGAGGCTTTGACGTACACCATACCAACAGAAGTGTATAGCGGAGCCAGAAGGTGCGGTGGCTATTCGGTTCTTTCTCGAACAAGGGACCTATAGCCAGTACTCTTGCTCCGAGTCCTCTGGTCGAGGCTCTATCTTTTAGCCCGCTTGCGCTGTGGCTTCCGCAAGCCAATCCCGCGCGGCTTTGATTTCATCGGGACCAAGATCGTGCCCCCTGGGCTGCCAGTCCAACTCGACCGTGGCGCCGGCTTCCTGCAGCAGCTCGGCCAGGCGCTCAGTATTCTCCTGCGGCACGATCTCATCTGAGCGTCCGGCTGCCAGATAAACCGACGTACCCGAGAGATCGGGTACCTCTGCGGGCTCAAACGGCACCATCGCCCGCAGGAGGACTGAGCCGGCCAGCAAGCTCGGGTAGAGCAGGAGAAGGCTCCCCGCGATGTTGGCTCCGTTCGAGAAGCCGACCGCGAAGATGCGTCCCGGGTCCAGATCGTACTCGGAGACGGCCTGCTCGACGAACTCCGCGAGTTCGTGGGTACGGTTCACAAGGTCCTCTTCGTCGAAGACGCCTTCTTCGAGGCGCCGGAAGAAGCGGCAAGCGCTGCCCTCGAGGACCTTACCGCGCGGGCTCAGCAGCGTGGCCGACTCACGGAGCATACGACCGAGGGGGATAAGGTTGTCCTCGTCGCCGCCGGTTCCGTGCAAAAGGAGCAAGGTGGTTTGGTCGTTCGCCTCGCCTGGGATGAAGCGGTGGACAAAGCCGAGATCTTTTGCCATAGCCCTAGCCTTTCTGTTCTGGTGTGCGGACGGGTGGTAGAACCCGCGTGTGATGCGCTCCCGGTCCTTCTCCAGCCAGGGCGGAAGCTCCAAGCTCTCGCCAAGGTGGTCCGGGTCTTCGTCCACCGTAAAGCCAGGTGGGTCAGTGGCGATCTCAAAAAGAACCCCGCCGGGCTCGCGGAAGTAGATGGAGCGGAAGTACTGCCGGTCGAGGACTCGGGTCACATAGAGACCACGGTCAACTATCTCTTCACGCCATGCCTTTTGTGTCGCCTCCTCCGGCGCTCGCCACGCAACATGGTGCACCGTACCGACCGCCGTCAGCCCGACGGGCCCGTCCGGTTGCTCGCGCACGTCCGCGAAGCTCCCGCCGGAGCTCGTCGTCAGGTACCGCGTCCGCCCGTCCTCCTCATTGGCCTTCTCGAATCCCAGAAGGTTCACGAGTAGGTCCACGGTCACCTCTACCGATCGCTCCGAGAGCGTCACGCCCGCGATGCCCTGGATCGTGTGCTCGGGAGGTACCGGGCTCCGCTCCCAGGGGTTACCGCCGCCCCTCGCGGGCTGGGCGACGAGCTCGATCGCGAGCCCATGCGGGTCGTTGACCCTTAGGACCGCCTCGTCGAAGCGCTTGTCGGGCCGATGGAAGCGGATGCCGTGCCGAATGAGCCGCTCCGTCCAGTATCCTAAGGAATCCTCCGGTACGACGAAGGAAGTCGCGCTCACTTGGCCTGTTCCGATGCGTCCCCGAGACGTCCCCGGCCACGAGAAGAACGTCATGATGGTCCCCGGGTTCCCAATCGCATCACCATAGTAGAGGTGGTAGCTTCCGGGATCGTCGAAGTTCACCGTCTTCTTCACCAGCCTCAAGCCCAGGATGCCAGCGTAGAAGTCCACGTTCTCCTGTGGATTATCGGCAATGGCGGTTACGTAGTGTAAGTACCCCCGCAAACTTTATTACCATGGCACTCCTTCTGCTCTTCCTCTGCGCCGAAACGGTTGCCACGGCAGTTTAGCGTAGCCGAAGGTTCGTGGTAGAAGTCAGCTGATATAGTAAATCAGGGCACAAAAACGGTCCTTGACGCAGATTTTAGAGCACCTTAGAGTGCTCTCAGCACAAAGTACCATGTAAGTAGTGGGGGTAGGAAGAAGTGGGGGTAGGAAGACGAAAGGGCCTCGCATGGGCCACCATGATCCAGCCCGAGGGTGAACTGCAGAATGGTAGGCCGTGCGCGGCTCTCTTGTTTGGGGAGGTGAGGCCTCGGGTGCGGGATCGTAGATAAATGTGAGCCGTGCTGGGAAAGGGGCGAGAAAGGAAGGGGTATGGCCGGGGATTACGTGCTAGCTATAGACCAGGGAACCACGGGAACAACAGCGATGGTCTTCGACCACGACAGCGCTATCGTGGGACAGGCGTATTCAGAATTTACCCAGCACTACCCGAGGCCAGGCTGGGTCGAGCACGACGCGAATGAGATCTGGGACGTCTCCATGCGTGTCGTAGAGGAGGCTCTGGAGGACGCCGGGGTCTCCGCGAATGGCCTCGCCGCGATCGGCATTACCAACCAACGTGAAACGACCGTGATGTGGGATCGGGAGACAGGTGAGCCCGTCCACAATGCCATCGTCTGGCAGGATCGGCGGGGCGCCCAGATCTGTGATGAGCTCGTGGAGCAGGGGTACGAGCAGACGGTGCGGGACAGGGCTGGCCTCACCATAGACGCCTACTTCTCTGGCTCGAAGGTCAAGTGGCTTTTGAATAACGTGGAGGGCTTAAGGGGGCGGGCACAGAACGGTGAGATAGCCTTCGGTACTATAGACTCCTGGCTCGTCTACAAGCTCACCGGCGGAAGAGAGCACATAACCGACTACTCTAACGCCTCGCGCACCATGCTCTACAACGTCTTCGACCTCAAATGGGACGATGAGCTCTTGGAGATGCTCACCACACCACGCGAGATCCTGCCGGAGGTCAAGCCCTCATCTCACGTCTACGGCAACACCGACCCCGACTCTTTCTTGGGCGTAGAGGTCCCGATAGGAGGCATTGCTGGGGACCAGCAGGCCGCCCTCTTCGGGGAGGTCGCCTACGAAAAGGGCCTCGCCAAGAACACCTACGGTACGGGCTCATTCGCTCTCATGAACACGGGCAACGAGCCAATAAAGAGCGAAGGGGACCTCCTCACCACCATCGCCTGGGGCTTGGGCCAAGAGCCGGTTGAGTACGCTTTGGAGGGTGCCATTTTTGTGACCGGGGCGTCCGTACAGTGGTTGCGGGACGGCTTGGACATCATAAAGGACGCCAGCGAGACCGAGGAGCTGGCGGAGAGCTTGGATTCCAACGATGGGGTGTACTTCGTGCCGGCCCTCGCGGGTCTCGGAGCGCCACACTGGGATCCCTACGCTCGGGGCATCATCATCGGACTTACCAGAGGGACTAGCAGGGCACACCTGGCCCGGGCGGCCCTTGAGAGCATGGCCTATCAGACGCGGGACGTGATCGAGGCGATGGAGAAGGACTCCGCGATAGAGCTCAAGGAGTTTAGGGCCGACGGCGGAGCGGTCGCCAACACCTGGCTGATGCAGTTCCAGGCGGACATCCTCGGGGTGCCGGTCGAGGTACCGGAGATCATCGAGACCACAGCTTTAGGAGCAGCGTATCTGGCGGGGCTCGCCACCGGCTTCTGGGAAAGCCGCGAAGAGCTAATCGATAAGTGGAAGCTTTCGCGCCGCTACGAGCCACAGATGGACGAGGGGGAGCGCGAACGGCTGCACAGACAATGGAAGGAGGCCGTCAAGCGGTCGAAGGACTGGATCCATGAGGAGGCGGGGGAGCCGCCCCTGTAGAGATGGAAAATCTCCTCCCCGGACACAACGAGCAGATGCTCAAGGCCACCGAAGCTACGCACAGCAGGGCCGTAATCGCTTATGCCCGCGCCTGGACCGTCCTCGAACGGGCGAGCGTCCGAGCCTACAAGATGCCCTATGTCGATGAGCGTAATGCCGAAGTCATGCGCTCTCGGCAAGAAGTGCCTGGAGGCGCTGTGCGCCATGACAGCAGGACACCCATTCTAGTAGTTTAGAAAGGAGTACCAAATGACAGTGTACATGGCCGAGTTCGTCGGCACTTTGATCCTCATACTTCTGGGTGACGGTGTAGTCGCTGGGGTGCTGTTGCGCAACTCCAAGGCAGAGCATTCGGGCTGGATCGTCATAACCTTCGGATGGGGAATGGCCGTGGCGATCGCGGTCTACGCCGTCGGAGCCATCAGCGGCGCCCATATCAACCCGGCCGTAACGGTCGGCTTGGCCGTGCTCGGCATCTTCCCCTGGGCACAGGTGCCAGGTTATATAATAGCCCAGTTGCTCGGCGCTTTCGTCGGGGCCGTCCTCGTCTGGCTGGCTTATCTTCCGCACTGGAAGGAGACGGACGATAAAACACTCAAGTTGGGCGTGTTCTGCACTATCCCGCAGATCCGCGACTACGCCTCCAACTTTGTCACCGAGGCGATCGCTACCGCCATGCTGGTCTTCGGCGTGGCGGCCATCGTCGCGAACGCCCAAATTTTCGGGGATAGGGGACTACCCGCGGTATTGTCGATCAGCGTGATCCCGCTGATCATCGGCTTCCTCGTGTTGGCTATTGGGCTGTCGCTCGGCGGACCAACGGGATACGCTATCAACCCTGCCCGCGACCTCGCCCCACGGATCGCCCACGCCGTACTACCGATTGCGGGCAAGGGCGATTCGGATTGGTCATACAGCTGGGTACCGGTCCTTGCACCACTCGTTGGCGGGGCCATTGGTGCCGTTCTGTTCAGGATCCTTGGGTTCGGGATACCAGTCGTACCATCGCTCTTTGGGTGAGCCGTCGGGCTGTTCCTAGGATGTAGCCTGGGACTCGATCGGACCTCTGGCCCTCTTTGTGCCCGCGTGAGGGGTATTGTTTTAGTTGTGTATCCGGGTAAGAGTTGAACCATACGCTCACACCGAATTTGTAGGAATGGAGGAAGACCATGACGGATGAAGCCGCAGTTTCCCGATCAGAGCCTGAGCCGCCGGCCCCCGAGCGCTACTACGCGGAGCGTGTCTCGCCGCCCTCCGGGACGGAGGGCATTTCGCTGGCGGAGCTGCAAGAGGCCATGAACGAGGGTGCTCGGCAGAGCTGGAGGCTAGTTGGCGTGTTTAACGACCCTACGGGCTGGGGCGTTATCCTGGTGTGGGATCAGCAAGGGTTCATCTCTGGTTAATTTTTTCTCAAGCAGACAAACCTTGGGCCTTAGGGAGCGCTACTCCGGTGCCTTCTCAATACTATCCTCAGAGGAGGGCTAATGCCGGCTCATAGACGAGCCTACTCTGTTGAGGGGGCGGTGTCGGAGGCACAGACGGAGGAGCACGCTCGCGCAGCGATGAAGACTGGTGGCAGACCTAAGCTACCCGGCGAGGAGCGAGGATGGAGAACATGCAAAGTCGGATTCCGCCGGACATAAGCGACTACACGTTTGACTTGATCCTCGTTGGTGCCGGTATCAACGGTGCCGGCATTGCCCGGGACGCGGCGATGCGGGGTCTCAAGGTCCTCCTCCTAGACAAGGGCGACATAGCTAGCGGGACGACCAGCTGGTCCACCCGCCTGATCCATGGTGGCCTGCGTTACCTGGAGTACTATGAGTTTTGCCTTGTCCAGGAGTCACTTTCTGAGCGGGAGAAGCTTCTACGTATAGCGCCACACCTCGTTAAGCCACTGCCGTTCGTTGTGCCGGTCTACGAGCACTCCAAGCGGGGTCCGATGATGATAAGGCTCGGTATGTTCGCCTACGATTTTCTCTCATTCAACAAGAGCATGGATTGGCACAAAATCCTCTCTCGCGATGAGGTTCTCGAGCGGATCCCCGGCCTCGAGCCCGAGGGTCTGCTCGCCGCTGCTCTGTACTACGATGGTCAGACCGAGTATGCCGAGCGCCTCGCGGTCGAGAACGCCGTGTCCGCTCACGAGCATGGTGCTATCGTTCTGACCTACGCGGAAGTAGAGCGCCTCATCGTCGATAAGGAGAACGTCGTCGGCATCGAGTTTATTGACCTTCTAGGGAGCGGGAAATACACGGTCAACGCGCCGGTAATCGTTAACGTAGCGGGACCGTGGGTTGATGAGGTGCTGCGACAGATGAACTCCACAGAAGAGTGTATGATCGGTGGCACCAAAGGTAGTCACCTGGTCGTGGATCCTTTCCCCGGTGCCCCCGCGGGTGAGGCGTTGTACGTCGAGGCGAAGGCGGACGGGCGGCCGTTCTTTATCGTACCCTGGAATGGGCGGTACCTGATCGGCACGACCGACATCCGCTACGAGGGCGATCTGGACCTCGTGGTCGCCGATGACGAAGAGATCGATTACCTCATAAACGAGACAAACACCATTATCCCCGAGGCGGGCTTATCACGTGACAAGATTCTCTTTACCTACTCCGGTATCCGACCACTACCCTACCAGCCTGAGGGGGCCGAGGGTAGTGTGACTCGGAGCCACATCGTCTACGATCATACCCGGCACCACCCGAAGATAGGCGGACTCGTCTCGATCATCGGCGGCAAGCTCACTACCTACCGCAACCTCTCGCGCCAGACCGTTAACGTAGTCTACGAGAAGCTCGGCGAGAAAGCTCCTGAATGCCGTACGGACGAAGTGCCCCTCCCCGGCGGCACGACGCGGAGCTTTGAGGAGTTCTCCGCCGGGTTCAAGCGGACAAGCGGCCTCGCTGAGGAGCTAAGCACCCGGCTTCTCAAGATCTACGGGGTTCGGGCCCCGGAGGTTCTAGCGATGGCCGGTGACGACCCATCGTTGCGGGCACCGCTGGCCTCACCTTTCTCAATGGAAACCGGTATCATTGGGGCGGAAGTCCTATACGCGTTTCGCCATGAACTCGCGGGGAAGCTCGGCGATGTCCTTTTGCGCCGGTCGATGGTTGGCTTGGGCCCCAGGGTCGGCCTCGACGTGGACGAGACCGCAGCACAGATCGCCGTCCGGCATCTCGGCTGGTCCCGTGAACGAGCCGAACTCGAGGTAAGAGAGTTCCGCGATTATATTCGACGTCTCAGACCCAAAGACCTCCACGAAACCGAACCCCTCAAAGCTTAGCTCTGGGTCCCGAAGGCTGGTTCGAGGCCGAAAGCTTCGGGGTGTTACGTTGGTAGCATCTTGCGTATAGATTAGAAATCTCACGGATGGGTTATAATCTTCTTCGTAACACGATGGGCGAATCCGACATCAGCCAAGAACGATCGGCGCGCTGTGGCCCGTGCGCCGGCGCATCCTTGTAGCGTGCAAGGGTCCGCTTTTTCCTCGCTCAGCTTGTTTGTGGCGTTAGTTTGCCTCGCCTTGAACGGCTTTTTCGTGGCGGCGGAGTTCGCGCTGGTGCGTGTGCGGGAGACACGCCTCGTACAGCTCGAGCAGGAGGGGAGCACCCGGGCCGGAACGGTACGAGCCGCTTTGCAAGACCTAGATGACTACCTCTCCGTCTGTCAGGTGGGCGTAACTATAGCTTCTCTAGGCCTGGGATGGGTCGGGGAACCCGCGGTCTCCGAACTACTCCGGCCGGTATTAGGGATCTTAGGGGTCAATAACGAGCGTATTGTCGAGGTCATCGCGGTGGCTTTGGGGTTCGCGGTCATTACTTACGCTCACCTCGTCTTCGGGGAGCAGGCGCCCAAGTACTTCTCGATCCAACTAGCCGAGAAGACGGCGCTCTGGATCGCTCGGCCCTTAAAGCTCTTCATGGTGCTTGTCAGTCCTATGGTGTGGCTTGTGAACGCCTCGACAAACTTCGTCTTGAAGCCCTGGGGCATCCGCCTGGGCGAGGAGACAGAGCCTCACTCCGAGGAGGAGCTCCGGATAATGATCTCTTCCTCCGCTACCTCCGGGGTCCTCGATCCCCAGGAGCGCGACTACCTCCACAACGTCTTCGACTTTGGCGATACGGTGGCCCGCGAGATAATGGTCCCACGCCCGGACATCGAGGCCCTGCCAAGTGACGCGCCCCTCGAGGTTCTGGCCGAGGAGGCCGCCTTCGGCCGCTATACCCGCTACCCCGTTTACGAGGAGGATCTCGACCACATACTGGGTGTGGTGCACGTCAAGGATTTATTCCGAGTCGCCAAGGAGGAGCCCGAAAGCTTCGACCTCAAGCCCCTGGTCCGGGACTGCCTCGTAGTCCCCGAGAATAAGCGTATAGAGGAGATATTGCGTGAGTTCCAGAAGCGCAAGCTCCAGATGGCCATAGTCATCGACGAGTGGGGAAGCGTGGAGGGTTTGGTCACGATAGAAGACGTTCTCGAGGAACTGGTCGGGGAGATCCAGGACGAGTTCGATGAGGACGAGGCAGCCATCGAACCCTTAAGTGAGAACGTTTACGCAATAGACGGCCGCATCCCGATCACCGAGGTGAATGAGCGATTCAATCTCGACCTCCCCAACGAGGACTTCGATACCATCGGTGGCTTCGTCCTCGGATCTTTGGGTCGTCCACCAGAACCTGGCGACACAATTGAGGTCGACGACGGCTCGGTCCTACGCGTAAAGAGTGTCGATGGACCCCGCGTTTCTATATTAACGTTCGATCGGCGTGGCATCCCTGACGGCGAACAGGAGAGCTCCTAGGCCCTAAGCGTTGGGTTCGAGGACGAGCCGGTGTCGGGTGGCGAGCTCGGCCGTCTCGCGACCGAAGACCATCGGTCGATAACGGATCTTTTGCCAGAGTCCTAACTGATCATCGTAGTTCATGCTTACAGGATGACCAGACTGGCCGGGCGCCACGATGCTCCACGCCCGCCTCCAGTCGCCTGTGTCTACGACGAACCTGTAGTTGGGGCCCGTGGTAGCGGGACCGAAGGAGAGTCGCCCGGATCCATCGGACCTTACGGAGCGAAAAGCGGCGAGCTGGACGGTGTTGGCGTCGCCCCCGGCCGGATACGGGCCTCTGTTCAAAAGGCTTCGCAACGCTCGCATTATCCCTAATGGATGCCGCAGCTCCACCATATGCAGCGCTCCCCAGCTCCAGTTCGCCACGTTGGCCCCGCAGGATTCGGTCAGGATCTCTATAGCCTCTTGTAGAGCCCCTCGTAGGGCTTCATCGGGCAGGTTATCGAACCTCGCTGCGAGCTTCGGAAGGAGCCTCGTCAGGTGTATATCAGCGCCTACGGAGACGGGAGAGTCGATACGAAGTATGGTCCCCGCGGCGCGTTGCAGGAGAACCCCAAGCGCGATTCGGGCTACTGCCCCCGGACGGCTTTCCGCGGTGAGTTGCCCGTCCCAGGCCGCAAGCTCTCGTGACAACCCCTCGGGAACGCCGGTCGGAGGGTCGAGCGTTGCCAGCCTCACCGCGAGCGCGTGAACCGGGGCGCAGTAGAGGTCGCCCTGAATGGCGCGAAAGGTCTCTAGAGTATGCTTGCTGCTGGTCCGGAGCAGCTGCTCGATCCGATCCTTGCGATAGCCGGGGGGGTAGATGCCGGGGATGGGGACGGCATCGGAACTTGCCTCGGGGGCTTCGTTGGCAGAGGCCACGAATCCTGCTTCGGGGTCGAACCTCTTGGGCAGCTCCTCAAACGGGACGAAGCCTTTCCATTCGTACTCTCCATCCCACCCGGAGACGGGACGCTCGCCCTGATGGTTGTTTCTTATAGGGACGGTGCCGGCGAGCGCCCAGCCGACGGTGCCCATCCTGTCGGCGTAGACAAAGTTCTGATTTGGCGCCATCCAGCTCCGCAAAGCGTCAAGGAATTCCTCTTTATCGCATGCTCTGTTGATGGCGAGACCGGCCTCGACGAGCTTAAAGGGTTCCGGAGCGGCCCAACGTAGCGCTACATCCTCATTACCACCAAGGAGGTCGGTGATGACGGGTCCATGCAACGTGGTCCTGACCCTTTGCACCACCGGCTTGCGGCCCCGGACCAGTATCTTTTCCTCTCTTAATACGGCTTTGCGCCACTCGCCGCGGTACTTATAGAGGCTGGCGTCTCCTTCTTCGAAGCGTTCAACGTACAAGTCCTGCACGTCCGTCAGGGCTGCAGTGATGCTCCAGGCGATCGTTTCGTTGTGTCCGATCACCACCCCAGGTGCCCCTGGCAGCGAGGCACCGACCACGTGATAAGGACCGCCATAGAGTCCGATCTCGTACCAGGGGCACGGTGCGCCTAGAAGGAGATGCGGATCCCCGGCGAGCATTGTCGATCCCGAGGCACTACGTTCGGGTGAAGCGGCCCAGGCGTTGGAGCCCACATCGGGGCCTATGTATCCAAGAAGGCCATTCAACCCCTCCTCTCCTGTAGATTTATATAGGAGCTTCGACTCCCAGCTTGCAGAGAGACCCCAAGCCATAACGAGGGCCCAGACGGCTGTGTCCGCTGGAGTCCAGGGCTCGGGGCGGTGGCGTAGGAGCCTGAGCTCAGGGGAGCGTGGTTCGGTGGTG
>JAFAPF010000021.1 GCA_019247245.1 Rubrobacter sp.
CCAGCCGGCGGGCGAGGGTGAAGCCGAACGCGCTTAAGATGGAGGCCACCGCGAACGCGAACATCGACCGGCGTCGAGAAGACGCCAAAGAGGGCCCCAGCGAGGAGAAGCGTTGCATCTCCGGCGTCGGAGATTGCCCGAGCTCGCGGCCAGGACTCCAGATTTCCTCGCCCGGACAGGAGACCGGCGCCGATGACGAGGTCACGTACGCCGAGGAACGCCCGAGCGTAGGACGCTCTCCTATACCGAACGCTCTAGCGATTAACTTAGGAGCCATAACGAGTGTCAGCCCGACGCCGATGCTCACCCATCCGATGCTCCGCGTAAGCATGTGTTCGTCCATGCCGCTTCCTTATCGAAGATCCGACGGGACGGTATTGTAATCTCATAGCTCGGACGGCACTACAATGAGAAGATAATCAGGATGAGGGAGGGTTACGAGGAGTGCGACCTACGGGTTTCGAGCAGGAGCAGTAGGATCAAGAAGATCTCATCTATCGTGGTTATGTAACCGGTAGGGTTACGTAGCCCGATGGCGACCCAGAGAATGACCGTCAGCGCCGTGTAACCGATCAGCAGCCAGCGCACGATACGTCGGTAGGATACGAGCAGGGAGATCGGCAGGTACATCGCCGCCAGCAACGTCAGGTATCCGAGGCCGTTCAGGATGAACACTGGGTCGGGAAAGTTAAGTGATAAGTGAACGAAAGCCGTAACGAGCGTCAGGACGATAATGCCGATTTGAAGTGCGATGCCTGTAGATGTACGTGAAGAGGCCATGGCGATTACGCTCCTGGTTCTCGCGGTTTGCGGACAGTATTCTCCCCGCGGAAAATTTTACCCGCAACGTATCGTTCGGCAAGGGTCTTGCGCCGCTCTGGAAACAGGGTCGCTGCTGCTACCAGCAGAGCCAGCATTGCCAGGAAACCCCCGATCCAGTAAGGCGCCGCCACGCCGAGGTGATCGAAAGCGAGGCCCGCGATCACCGGTCCTAGTACCAGGGTCAGGCCGAGGATGGCTTGCTGGCCACCCATGACCTTGCCCTGCTCACGTTCTGAGACGCGCCTTGAGATAAGGGACGCCAGGGAGGGGATGGCGAGGCCGGTACCCACCGCCAGTACCCCCACGACCAGATAGAGTATCCAGCCGGCGGGAACGAGCGCCATCAGGCCCAGATTTAGCGCCATAAGCGAGAGGCCCCCGAGCAGAAGCCAGCCCTCGCCGAAAAGTGGGTGCAGCCTCCCGAGCAGCACCCCTTGCGTAAGCACGGTGCACACGCCGACGAAGGCGAAGAAGAAGGCGTTGCTGGTTGCGTCCCATCCGAAGCGCACATAGCTGAAGAGTGGAAAGTTGGTCAACAGTCCCGCGAAGGAGAGGTTTAGCAAGAAAACCGTGAGCAGCCGCATCCGGATGCCGCCGATCTTAAGTACGTCGCCCAGCTGCGAGATAGGGTTGAGGCGGAAGATTGGGGTCGGCGCCCGACGCTCGACTGGGAGCGACTCTGGCAGGATGAAGAAGCCGAACGCCACGTTGCTTAAGGCCAGTGCGGAGGCGGCAAAGGCTGGGGCGCCGAGAGAAACGAGGCTCAGGAGGCCACCTAGGACGGGCCCGCTTATCAGACCGAGCCCGAAGGCGGCCCCGATCAGGCCCAGGCCGCGGGCGCGATCCTCGGGCGCGGTGCTATCGGCAATGTATGCTTGGGCGGTAGCCTGGGTTCCGCCAGCTCCACCAGCCAGGGCGACGGCCGCAACCAGCAAAAGGAGCGTGTCTGCCAGCCCAAGTAGCAGGTAAGCCAGCGACGCACCAGACAGGCAGATCAAGAGCACCGGGCGACGCCCGACGTGGTCCGAAAGACCGCCCAGAAAGGGCCCGCCTACGAACTGTATCGCGGCATACAGGGATCCAAGCAGGCCGATCAGGACGGCACCCGAGGCGTATTGCCGTACATAGAACGGCAGGAGCGGTATCACGATCCCATACCCGATCATATCTATAAAGACCGTGACAAATAGAAATAAAAGCGGCGACCTACGCCACGACCAGCGTTCCGACACTACCTCGCTCCACAGCGTGCGATCAGGCGTTGCGTTTCTCGCAGTATGACCTGGCCAGCAGCGTCCTCTGCATCGGCATAAACGGGCCGACCGAACGTAACCCTTACGGTGACGTTGCGCAGCGCAGGGACCATTGTCTGGAGGGTGGCTGCGAGCCACTGGCGGTCTTTAGGTCGACGGCGCAAGAAGGTCAGAGGGTTACGCAGAGCTGCGGGGGAGAGCACGCCGCTGACTACGACCGGGATGACCGCAAGCCTCGGCACAAGTCGGGCGAAAAGATCCGCGCTCGCTGACCAGTGTTCGAGTGCCTCGACCGCGCCGGGTAGCACGGCAGGGTCCGGTTCGATCCTTCCGGCGGGGAACGTGAGAACCGCGCCGCCGCCTCTAAGGTGCCGGGTCGCGTCCCGGAGTAGACCGAAGCGCTCCGAGGACGTCTCCGACATCGTGAGCAGGTATTGCGAGGTGTTCGGGAGCGCATCCAAGAACGGGCGCTTCGCCGCAACCACGCGCAGATCAGACCTAGGTATCGCGTTGAACAGGGCGACGGTATCGGTGAGGCCCGGATGGTTCGCAACGAGTAGTAACGGACCTTCCTGCGGTATGTTCTCCTGGCCTTCGACCTCCCCGCTACGGGCCATACGCTCCAGTATCCAGGCCCCACCCGCTCCTAACCCCAACTCACCGACGGTCCTATCGTAGGTCACGACCTGATGGGCCAGACGCCGCGCCGGAATCCTAGAAAGCAGTTTCAGGAGACGACGGCCGCGGCGTAGGTTGCCTAGACCGAAGGCGGATAGCAGGTCGTCGACGCACACCTGCGTTAGCGCTTCGACCTGCACTGAGCGCTCCGATGCGGATGTACAGGCCGAGATTAAGACGGGCGGTTGAGGTGCGTTGTTCTGCATAGCATATCGGCACCGCATCCTATACTACACGTTGGTCTACGCACGCGCTCTCGTGCTAACCTGCGAAGCGAGGAAGCTAGGAAGAGAGTGATCGCCCGTCCTACCGTAACCGTAAGCTATGCCCAGACGCTCGACGGGCGTCTGGCGACCGTAAACGGCGGCTCGCGTTGGATCAGTTCCCGCGAGGCGCTGCGCTTTGCCCACGTTCTGCGCTCCAAGCACGACGCGATCATGGTCGGCGCCGGTACGGCGTGCAAGGATGATCCGCAGTTGACGGTCCGCTTCGCCTCCGGGAAGAATCCCCTGCGCGTCGTTGTAGACAGCGCTTTGCGTACGCCGCTTACCGCTGCGGTGCTAGCCAACGGTGCCGCCTACGGCACCGTCTTCGCCGTAACAAAGCATGCCCCTACCGGACGCTGCGATGAAGCCTGCTCTTTGGGCGCCACCGTTTTGCGGTTACCGGCCGATAACAAAGGTCGGGTAGACCTAAACGCCCTGCTATCTGAGCTCCACGCTTTGGGTGTCGGCTCGGTAATGGTAGAGGGAGGGGCGACTTTAATCACGTCTTTTCTGTGCAACCACCTGGTGGATAGGCTCGTCGTCTGCATCGCGCCCAAGATCCTCGGAAGAGGCATCGAGGCCGTCGGGGACCTCGGCATTTGCGAGCTAGATGACTCCCTGGTCCTGGCGGACACCTCTGTCATCACCTACGGCGGGGACATCATCCTCGACAGCCGAGTCGAGTACCCTTAAGGCAACCGATGAGCACCGAGCCATTCTTGGTCCCGAACACCTCGCTTGAGGCTTGCGCCCTCTGGTTTACTGCGCCGCGCACGGCAGAGTTCCATCTGGAGACAGTGCCGCCACCCGGACCGGACGAGGTGCGCGTCCGGTCTACGGCCTCGGCCTTGAGCCAGGGGACCGAGATGCTCGTCTACCACGGCGAGGTCCCAGATAACCTGCCACTCGACCTGCCCACCCTTGCGGGCAGCTTCGGGTTCCCGATCAAGTACGGCTACGCTACAATCGGACAGGTTATCGACGTGGGCGTGGGCGTTGAAAACCTAGCTCCTGGAGCCTCCGTCTTTGTTCACCATCCGCACCAGGATTTCTTTGTGATACCCGGGAAGTTGGCGGTTCGTCTCCCAGATGAGCTTGACGCATTGCTTGGCCTCTTTGTCGCCAACCTCGAAACGGCCGTGAGCGTTATCCACGATACTCCTCTACGCCTTGGCGAGACAGCACTTGTCTTTGGGCAGGGCGTACTCGGTCTCCTCATAACCCAGCTGCTCAAGATCGCCGGCGCTGAGCAAGTGCTGGCAGTCGATCCCTTGAAGAAGCGGCGGGATCTGGCGCTAGCCATGGGTGCAGACGGAGCGCTTGAACCCGGCGATCTGCCTGAAAGCATCCTCTACGTGACCGCCGGACGGGGCGCGGATGTAGCGGTCGAGGCCAGCGGATCGGGGGCTGCGTTGCAGGCCGCCATAGACTCCGTCGTGGCTGAGGGAACCGTCGTCGTCGCATCTTGGTACGGCACTAAGCCCATTTCCCTCGCTCTAGGCGACCGTTTCCATCGGGAACGGCTACGGCTCCGTTCTTCGCAGGTTGGTCGTATGAGCCCGGACCTCGGCTCACGCTGGGACCGTAGCCGGCGGATGGAGATGGTCGTCAATCTGCTGCGCCGGCTGCGCTTGAAGGAGCTCATCTCTCATCGCTTTCCTTTCCAGGAGGCACCGGATGCCTACCAGCTCGTGGATGAGCATCCTGAAGACGTAGTGCAGTTGATCCTCACGCATGACCGAACGTAAGGAGACCCCAGGTGTACGAAGTCTACGTCGCAGCGCAGTTCGAGGCAGCACACCGGCTCCTTGGTGACTTTGGACCGGCGACACGCCTACACGGGCATACCTACCGGATGGAGGTGCTTGTACGTGGTGAACGTCTGAAGGACAATGGGAGCCTCCACGACGTCGGTCGGCTGCGCGAGGTGGTCGAAGAGGTGGCTGCCTCGCTTAACTTCCGCGATCTGAACGACGTGCCGGATCTTGCGGGTGTGAACACGACGACAGAGGTGGTGGCGCGCTATTGTTGGGACAAACTTGCGCCGCACTTGCATGGTCAGGAGCTCGACTCTCTGATGGTACGCATCTGGGAGTCGCCCCAGGTTTACGCCGCCCGTGAAGATCTCCTAGGTTGACCCGACCTTTTGCGCGTTGCTTTCGTAACGGTAGGGGACACAAGTCGCCTAACCGGCGGGTACCTTTATCACGCCCGCGTTTTTGCAGGGTTGCGGGAGGTCGGGATCGACGTAGAGACGTTCGTGGCTTCCGGAGCTTCCCCGGTCGAGCAGGCGGCGCTAGCGCCTCACTTCGGCTTCCGCCTGAACCCCCGGGACTTCGATATGCTCCTCGTGGATGCCCTAGCCTGGATCGTCTGCGCTCCCTGGCTTGATCGCTGGAGAGCCTTACGTCCCGTGGTGGCGATGATCCATGAGCTGCCGAGCGTAGCGGCCTCAACCGGCCGTAACCGGAGGCTCGAAGAGCCGCTGCTACGTGCCGACCGCTTGATCGCCGTGAGCGCTCATGGAAGGTCTGTTCTCCGGAGCCGGGGCGTTCCCACCGGCCGCATCAGTGTTGTTTCGCCCGGCTGTGATCACCTCTCAGCGCTGGACGCTGGCGCAGAAGCAGCCGTTAGTGATGACGTAGCGACGCGTGTCTTGTGCGTGGCGCAGTGGATATCACGCAAGGGGATCTTGGATCTCGTGCGAGCGTGGGCGGCTCACGAACGGCCGGGAGCCACGCTGGAGCTTGTCGGTGAGACGAATGCTGGTACCGTCTACGGGGCATCCGTGCACGCTGCTATAGCGAATGTAGGTGGCGCGTCGATTGCCGTAAGCGGGCCGGTCGATGATGCGACGCTCGGGGCCGCTTACGCTGCCGCCGACCTCTTCGCCCTGCCCTCCAGATACGAGGGCTACGGCATCGTCTACGCCGAAGCGCTCGCATACGGCCTGCCGATCATCGGGTGTGACGTAGGACCCGTACCCGAGCTGGTCGGCAGAGAAGCTGCTCTTCTGGTGACGCCGGGTGATGTCGGAGCGCTCTCGGAGGCCCTGAATCTCCTGCTCGACAATTCTGCTCAGCGCAGCCGGATGTCCGCCGCTGCCCGTCAGCAGGCGCTTCGCCTGCCACGCTGGCAGGACACCGTCACCGCCTTTCGGCGCGTCCTGGAAGAAGTCCTCACGTTGTCGCATCGACCCTCCTAAGTCTCGGACGGGCCCAATGCATCAGACTATTTGACTCGGAGCTCACGGGGCCAAAGAATAGGAGCCAGCGTACATACACAGCTTTACCGAGGGGAAGGAGGAGAAGTCCGTGGAAGTAGCGCGATGATCGATCCGCTTGCCGGGGCTGCACAGCTAACCGTCGATGTCGTCTACGCCTCCGGCTACGTCGGCGTGGCGGTCCTGATTGCCATGGGGTACATGCACCTGTTGGTCCCCACGGGGGTGGTGCTAGCCCTCGCCGGCTTCTTGGTCGGGCAGGGGCATCTTTCGTTCGTCTGGGTGTTGGTGGCGTCTACAATAGGGGGGGTGTTCGGTTCCCTGGTCCTGTACCTCTCAGGACTCTGGATCGGGGAGGAAAGCATACGCCGATTCGTAGGTCGGCTCGAGCGATTCAAGATTGTGTACAGATCGGACCTGGACAAAGCGAGCGAGATGTTTGAGCGACACGGGGGGAAGGCTATCCTCATCGGTCACCTCGTCCCAGGTATAACTGCCCTCGTCTCGATACCGGCGGGCCTCAAGCGCATGCCAATCTATGGACGGTTCATGGTTTACACCGTGCTTGGCAGCGCCCTGTGGAACGGGAGTCACATAGGTCTTGGGTGGGCGCTGGGTGCCCAGTGGGAGCTGGTAGAGCAGTACGGACGTATCGTCGAGTTTGCAGTGCTAGCTGCTATAGTCGGAGGAATCTTCTGGTTCCTGTGGCGCCGGAAGGTACACAGGTGAACGGATGTCGCTGCGCATACAGAGAACCGGACGTGAAAGCTGCGCAAAAAAGGAAAGGGGACTTTCGTTCTCTTTACGGCGAGAAGAAAAACGCCAGCGCGGCGATGACGTAGATGCCGCAGAGCATGGCGCCCTCGAGCCAGTTTGA
>JAFAPF010000040.1 GCA_019247245.1 Rubrobacter sp.
CCCCCTGGTTTCGCGATGAGAGTTGGCATATCGGCGAGAAGCGTATCTTGGACCTGCGGCTCCTCAGTAACAACTCCTTCCTTATTTACCTGGTTGCTTGGAAGGAGTCGGTAGTTGAATTCCGTGTAAGCTGGAACGTGTACCTCGGAGCGCGACTTAAATTGCGAAAGGCTTGATATCGGGTTCCAGTCCCTGCTAGGTAACCGCCCACAAAGAAGAGAGTTGCGAGTGGGTAGTAAGTTAGAGCACTTAAGTATAGAGGCAGTTAGAGCACTTAAGTATAGAGGCAGTCAGATAACCCCCCTAGCCAAACTACTAGGCCCTTGTCCAACATTAATTAATTCTACGTTAGCATACTTAATATTATTTAATCAGGCTACAAGTGTCGGCCACATCTAGCATGTGCTGTTAAGCCACCTACCATTGAGGGTGATGCCACCAATGTGGCGCGAAAGAGTAGGCGGAGAAGCTCTTTGACTTCAGTGCACATCCTAGCGAAGAATATAATCCCAAGCGCGATCTTTTGTCATAGGTGCAAACGCACCGTAGAAGACTATGGGGGCAGAGTTAAGAGCGGTCCCCTGTAGACCGCAGAGAAAAAGGAGGGGGGAAGATGTTGAACAAGACGTTATTGCTAACTAGTACGAGGGTCTTGGGGAGCTAAGATGTACCAAGATGCCGACCAAGTGTCACCTCCTGGGCTATCGACCACACCGCTCCTCACTGATCATCAAGTTGCTAAGGTATTGGGCATAAGTCTCCAGTTAGTCCATCAATTAATAGATAAGGGTGAGCTAGAGGCTAACCGCGACGAAGAAACCAAGCTCTGGCTTATCGAAGCTTCGTCAATACACCATGGGCTAAGGAAACTGTGGCCAGAGCTGCAAGGTTTTGAGGCGAACATCGCGGTGGCCATCAACGGTGTTCAGGAGAACCGTTTCTTTGATTATAGGTACTTGTTGGGCATTATCGACTGCGACTACTTTTTAGTTCTCATGTTTATGATCCTCGGGACGATCACGGTAATGACGGCGGTGGATATCATTGCTACAGCGCTGCTATAAAAAGGACAGTGTTTTAGTGGCAACTGTCATAGCCTGCCATGTTTTCATAGTATAGTGGCGCCAGGGATTCTTTGCGCAACATTCTTGGCTGAGTGCTTGGAGGTTCGCATTTCTTAAGTTGGCCTAGATCGACATTAAGCGGGGCAGGTAACTGCGAGGAATAGTCAGGAGTTGTAAAAGTCGACGGAGGTACAGACGTACTTATTACTCAACCCATTATTCATCGGTATAGTGCTTCTACCGTTTGTGCTCGTGGCGTTCTGTCTCATCGTCTGTATGCTGCTATCGTGAGGGCGTTCCGCGCGTTCTGTAGGAGAGGTTGGCGTGGAGACTTGACGCCGTAAAGTTAGGTGGGTAGGAATCAATGTGTCGCCCTTACGCCTTTCCGGGCGTCTTTGCTAAGACTCTAGCAGTGTACGTGGCCAATGATGCAATTAGAATGAAAGTTGTAGCCTTTCAACTGCGTTGGTCGTAGCGAAGGAGGGTTGTTAGCTATAGTTTGCAAGAGTGTATGGTGAATTCGTTAAAGGGGTTGAAAAAGGTGACGAAGATAGCTTTGGAGCTTCTCGCTGAGAAGCTTCGTCGAGTACTTACACTAGGTACTCTTCTCCTGATGCTGACGCTAGCAACCCTCGGTTGTACAACGGAAGGTAACCCACCGCAAAACAGTACTGTAGGAAGCGCAGAGCAGACCAGTGCTGAATCGGCCAGCTCCGCAGTGCCCGCGCAGGATACCTCTGAGGAGCCCGTCGCACAGGTGGCAAAGCAGCTCAGCCCATCTGTGGTGCAAGTGAACGTTAAAGGCATCCCAGCTATCACCCCATCCGGCCCACAATCCGAGGAAGGGATAGGAAGTGGGGTAATCTACCGTAAAGATGGCTACATCATCACAAACAACCATGTGGCTCAAGGCGCCAGACAAGTCAATGTAGCCTTCGCTGATGGTAGCACTGCACAGGCAGACGTAGTAGCAGGCGACGAGTATACCGACGTGGCCGTGATTCGGGTAAACCGCAACGACTTGCCCGCAGCACAGTTCGACACGAACAGTAACCTGATAGCCGGACAGCTCGCGGTAGCCATCGGTAGCCCGCAAGGCTTCCAATCAACCGTAACTTCTGGGGTGATCAGTGGTCTCCATAGAGAGCTTCCCGCTCAGCTTACTGATGGTCAACGGGATACTTCTCTGGTCGACCTAATCCAGACCAGCGCTCCGATCTCTCCGGGCAGCTCTGGCGGTGCTTTAGCTGACCGTTCTGGGGAGGTTATCGGTATCACTGTAGCCTATCTCCCCCCCAATGAGACGGGGGCTGAAGCCATAGGCTTCGCCATCCCCTCGGATACAGCGACTTCGGTGGCAGAGCAGCTAATCGACAATGGTCGAGCGGCTCACCCCTACCTTGGCATCTCCTTGGTCGATCTGACTCCGGACGTCGCTAGCCAATTTGGGCTTCAGGAGGAGTCCGGAGCGCTGGTTGCAGAAGTACAATCCAACGGTCCGGCAGACCACGCTGGGATCAAGACCCAAGACGTCATTACCGCTGTAGACTCCAAGAAAGTAAAGACTGGAGGAGACCTACTATCTGCTCTGCGCAACTACAAACCAGGCGACGCTATTGAGCTTACTGTCATAAGAGGAGGTAACGAGAGTACAGTAGACGTCACGCTAGGAGATCGGCAAAGCGCTCGTTAGTGTACAAACGCAAGGTTATACAAGTCATACTCCGTAATATTGGCCCCTCTGTTACTCGCTCCCAAAGGAGCACGAGGAAGACCATAGATAGATTCTCGGGAACTCAGAAGGTTAATGCTCTCTCGTACTCTACCAAAGCCCGTGCCAAGCCGGAATAGCGTTAAGAAGTCTGAGGAGAACGCCTTGAGATGAGCTTGAGGCAGCGGGTTAAGGGCTCTCTAGATGCTTTGTTCGGCTCAGAAGGAGCGTATATGTGTTACCAAGGTGGGGGACATCTGTATCATTGCTAGCATGGGAATACCCTACAAAAAGGCAGAGGAAGAAAGGGCTGGGTTATGTAATCCGACCCTAAAGCGCACGATCGCAGTATCGAGGGGTATAGTAGCATGGTCAGCTTCCGCTCGGAAAAAACGAGAGCCACCGAGAGGATAAAACAGAAAGGATGAGTTTAAGCCCGTTCGAACGTCGTGGCAGATTCTACGGTATACAGAACGAGTTTAACCACCCACTCGCCCAAACCTTCGGTGGCTTGGGCAGACGAGCGGGAGCCCGAGGGCATAACACACTGAATAGCGGTCCTCGGCGGACGTGCTCCGTAGACAGGATGAGGACCTGATAGTTAGGGCTGAGTTGCCCGGCTTGAAGCCTGAAGACATGGACATCA
>JAFAPF010000151.1 GCA_019247245.1 Rubrobacter sp.
CCTTGTAAGGCTCTACGAAGAAGCGCCCTACGATCATCTCTGCTTCTGGGGCCGTCTACCCGGCGTTACCCATGAGCAGGCGCTTGCCAATATGCGCCTCTTCGCCTCCGAAGTGACCCCGAGGGTACGCGAGACGGTGAGAGTATCGTGAAGGAGAAGACCACCGTTCTCACTCCTGTTCAGATGGCCTTTCTCGTGCATCAAAGGGTAGCCCGGCTCGCTACCACCTCCGAGTCTGGAGAGCCGCACGCGATACCGGTCTGCTTCGCTTTCGACGGGCACCTCATCCATATCGCTCTCGACGAGAAGCCTAAAAACGTCTCCCCGACCCGCTTGAAGCGTGTCCGGAACATCCTAGCGAACCCAAACGTCGTCGTTATCACCGATCGGTACTCAGAGGACTGGAAGCTCCTGGCCTACGTCATGGTGCGTGGCCGCGCTGGGCTCGTGGAGCCGGCATCACCAGAGCACACCCTGGCCATCCGGCTCCTGCGGGGCAAGTACCACCAGTACGAGCAGATGAAGATAGAGGAGAACCCAGTCATCTCCATCCATCCTGAGCAGGTTGCCTCGTGGGGGGCCCTCGATGCCCTGGGGAGCTCCAGATCACTCATGGACATTCTGTTGGGTCGCCGCTCGGTGCGACGCTATCTGGCTCGGGACGTGCCCGAAGAAGCCATAGAGAAGGTGCTCGAAGCCGCCCGCTGGGCTCCTTCGCCACACGGCCGCCAGCCCTGGCGCTTCGCCGTGCTGACGCGCAAGGAGACGAAGACGCATCTTGCGGAGGCGATGGGAGAGGAGTGGCAGGCTAACCTAGATATGGATGGCCAGAGCGCTGAGGTTGTCGAGAAGCGCCTCGAAGGTTCGCGAAAGAGGCTTCTCGATGCCCCGGTCCTCGTGCTGCTCTGTGTCTACCTGGAGGATCTGGATGTCTACCCGGATGCCGCCCGGCAACAGAGTGAGATCATGATGGCTATCCAGAGCCTGGGCGCCGCAGCCCAGAACGCGCTACTCGCTGCTTATTCTTTAGGTCTCGATGCGGGCTGGGTGTGCTCCCCCCTATTCTGCCCGGAGAAGGTGACAGAGGCGCTTGGCCTCGACCTCAGCCTCATTCCGCACGCCCTCCTTACTTTAGGCTACGCAGAAGGAGACCCACCGAAGCGTCGCGCCCGCAAGCCGATAGATGAGCTGGTCATCTATCGGGATTGAGAGTACTCAGCGGACTCTCGTAGAGCGTGGTGCGACGGCGGGGAATACGGCTTATCTCCTTGATCATCTGATCCAGTTCCTCTGGTAGCATCTCCTGGCCGTGGCTCGCGCCGGCCGCCCGCGAGATGTTCTCGTTCATGAGCGTGCCGCCGAGGTCGTTGCAACCGGCTTGCAGGCAGACCTTTGCTCCTTCGGTACCCATCTTGACCCAGGAGACCTGCACGTTGTCTATGTAGCCGTGCAATGCGATCCGCCCGACGGCGTGCATCGTGACCGCCTCGGCGAAGGTAGGACCCTTACGGGAGCGACCCTGCAAGAATAGCGGAGCTCCCATGTGCACGAACGGTAGCGGCACGAACTCGGTGAAACCGCCGGTCTCGGCCTGTAGGCTACGCAGGACGAGGAGGTGGCGGGCCCAGTTGGTGGGGCCTTCGACGTGTCCGAACATTATCGTGGTCGTCGAGCGCAGGCCCAGGCTATGCGCTGCACGCATCACTCCAGACCACTCGGCAGTGCTCACCTTACCGGGGCAGATTATTGCCCGGATCTCATCATCCAATATCTCCGCCGCCGTCCCCGGCAGCGTCCCTAAGCCCGCTTCCTTGAGTTCCCGTAGAAATTCTTCGATAGAGATTCCCAAGGTTCGCGCTCCCTGCGCGACCTCCAGGGGCGTGAAGGCGTGGACGTGTATCTCGGGGACCTCTTTCTTTACGGCGCGGAGATAATCTAGATAGTTTCGGCCGGTGAATCCCCCATGGATGCCGCCCTGCATGCAGACCTCGGTGGCGCCTTTCTCCCATGCTTCTCGGGCTCGGCGGGCAACCTCGGTGGTACTCAAGAGGTATGGTTCACCGCGCAGGTTCAGGGACTTCGGGCCCTTGGAAAATGCGCAGAAGCGACACCGGAAGTAGCACTGGTTGGTGTAGTTGATGTTGCGGTTAAGGACGTAGGTGACCTCGTCACCGTTCACCGCTCGTCTAAGCTCATCCGCTGCTTTACACAGCTCAGCAAGCTCCGTTCCGCGGGCGGTGAAGAGTAGGGCTATCTCATCTTCGTTCAGGTCATTATCTCCAACCCCAGCGAGCGCCCGTATAAACTCGGGTCGCGTCTTCGAGTGGCGACGTCCGTGTATCTCCTGAACCGTTTCGCTCGGGATGTCCTCTGTGGTTCCCGGTGCCCAGGCCTCGATCCGCGCGAAGCCCTCGGCGTCCATCGCGGCCCAGACGTGAGAGCGGAGCTTCTTGTCTACCCACTTCTCTGCGCCTACCGCGTAAGGGGGATGAAGGGCGAGCCGTTCGAGGAGCAGGTAGCCCTTCGCCTCGGTCACATTCTCGAGCTCGGAGAGGTGTGGCCAGGGAGCCTCGGGGTTCACGTGATCAGGGGTGATTGGCGAGACGCCGCCCCAGTCGTTGATCCCGGCGTCTACATACCGCGCGTAGGATGGCGTACCGTTCTCTGTACGGTCCGCGAGGTTGGGCGGGGCCTGCACAGCCATCTCCTCCGGTAGGAGGAGGCGGGCAAGCGCGATCGTTGCCAACATCTCATCCTCGGAGGGCTCGGGTGCAGTAGACATGCGTGTCCTCGGCTTGGCCCGGAAGTTCTGGACTATGCACTCCTGGAGGTGGCCGTGGTGTTCATATTGCTCGCGTATGGCGAGCAGGGTATCGACTCGCTCCTCGACCGTCTCCCCGATCCCGATGAGCATCCCTGTGGTGAACGGAACGCGCGAGCGACCCGCCGCATCCAGCGTCTCTAGACGTCGCCCGGGTACCTTGTCCGGCGAAGCCCAATGAGCCATGTTCCTTCCGAGCAGCCGCTCTGAGGCTTGCTCGAGCATGATCCCCTGCGAGACTGAGACTTCCCGTAGGTCCTGTATCTCCCTTACGGAGAGTACACCCGGGTTGGCATGCGGCAAGAGCCTCGTCTCCTTCAAAACCCGCTCGCAGGCGTAAACGAGGTACTCGATGGTGCTCTCGAACCCCATCTCCTCGAGCTCTCGCCGCGCCTCTGGGTACCGTTTCTCCGGCTTGTCCCCGAGCGTGAAGAGCACCTCCTTGCAACCGGCCTCCGCCCCGGCCCGCGCGATCGATAGCACCTCCTCCGGGGTTAAGTATGCTCGTTCGCCGGGACGTGGCGCCCGCGCGAAAGTGCAGTAGCCGCAGTTATCCCGGCACAACTTGGTAAGAGGTATGAATACCTTGCGCGAGTAGGAGATGCGTGGCCCGAAGAGGCGGTCTCGTACCATCGCTGCTACCCGCATAGCCAGGCTCGGGTCCGCGAGAGCGAACCGAGCTAGCGTGTAGGCCTCGTCCCTCTCCAAACGGTCCTCGGCGGCCCTCTCTACAAGCTCCTCGTAGCTTTGGATCTCCGTCACGGTGGATCAGTATACCCACGGATAGGTTCACAAGTACAAAAAGCACCGTTGCCCATGTAACCCTCCTCGGAAGCGGCGACTTCTATCCGTAGCATCTGGTAGAGCTTGTCTTCTCTTCGATAATCAGTTCGTACAGGGCGTGTAGAACCCTATTGGCTATGGAATTCAGTAGAACACCTCGGTTCTTCTCCAACTTCTTTACTCGCTCTCGCGGGTTCCTAAGGACCATGAGGTCCTGCTTCGCACTCTTGCACATGTCATCGAGCTCCGTCAGTTTGGCCCCGAACTACTCCAACGTCATCAAGCTGGCGGCCTGCTGGTTTGGTAGGCGCTTCTTAAGTGGATGCACTTCTCTTCCTTCTTCACCCAGACGGTGAGCTCTTTGTCGAAGGTCCGTGACTCTGCGGATCGCTTCTGCTCTATGAGCGCGTCCCTACTAGTCCTTATCCTCTCGGGGTCTTAGCAGACTGGACACGAAACGCCACACTATCTCTTGCACCGCATAGGATCGGAGGCACTTCTGTCTGTTTGGGGATACCGCGTTTGTAGTTGCTACGGCAGCGCTTGTTAGTAATGGTAGAGCATCTCAGCACTCTTGGAGTGTGAGTTTTTATCAATACCCCGCATCTGCAGCTAGTTCGATGGCGATGGGCGAATGGATCTCGGTGCAGACCTCACGCGAACTCTACGGACGGCAGGTGAGGATAGAGGAGCAAGAGATAGCCGAGGTGCCCGCCGAGGAAGAGAAAGAGCTGGCACTCATCTACGAGGCCAAAGGGCTGCCGGAGGACCAGGCTCGCTCTTTGGCCTCGCGCCTGATGGCTGACCGCGAGAGCGCCCTTGACACGCTCTCTAGGGAAGAGCTTGGCATAGATCCCGAAGAGCTGGGCGGTT
>JAFAPF010000154.1 GCA_019247245.1 Rubrobacter sp.
AGCACAAGGTCGCTGTCCTTAGAGCGTAAGCCTCGAGCCTTGGTGCCCACGTCTCTCTGGTGGTGCTCAGGGCGCGCCTCCCAGCGAACAGCTCGCCGATCATGTCGTTTAAACACGTGGTCGAATTCGCTGTGCATGTCCAAGAAGCCTCTGAACGGTGTGAGTACCATATGTACCATCTCCTCCTATGTACTCTCTGTTATCGTGCTTTTCCTTCTGGCGGGGGTCCACCGCATTCTTCTACTATCCTTATTAGCGAGCGTTCTGCAAAGTGCAGCCCCCTCCAAAAGTGCCAAGCATCACTCTAGGTGGAGCTATCTTTTATCGACCCGTTCTCCTAGTCCTTTCTCATCGTGTGCACAGGGGTACGGGTTAACTAAAGAGCATGCTGGAGAAGAAAGAGATCCCTTAGCGTGGAGGCTGAGTGCTTGTGTAAATCACCGACTATTGCTTAAAGCCCCACCTTTTTCTCCTTGTAATTCCACCGGGACGCAGCCGGCCGGGAATCAGGAATTCGCGGCAATTACCCCGCTCTCTAGAGGATCGTTTTGCGAACGTCAAGATAGGGAACGGAGAATAGGCAAAAGCAGCCGTGTAAGCCAACTATTGTGGAAGGAGGTAGCCCACCTTATGCAATACCCGGAGTTTCTTCAGAGAGTAGCGGAGCAGCTCGATGCTACTGACCCTGGCACAGAAGGCCAAAGAGCAGCAGAGCTGGCGATAACCGCCACCCTTGAGACGCTAAGCGAGCGCCTTACAGGTGGCGAGGCAAAAGACCTCGCTGCACAGCTCCCACAAGAGCTGCAGGCGCCGCTACAGCGCTCAGCCGAACCGCCAGAAGATTTTTCGCTGGAGGAGTTCTATGAGCGCGTGGCCGAGCGAGCGGGTGTAGACACCGAGACGGCACGCAACGATGCCTCGGTAGTAATGACGGTGCTTAAAGAGGCTGTCACCGCTGGGCAGCTAGACGACCTGATGGCACAACTACCTGCGCATTTTAACGTCCTCTTTCGCTAAGAGGGTATAGGTACGCCAAGAGCCATAGGTACGCCAAGAGCCCTTTCGTTGAGGCTACCGGCCTTACTCTGTCTTACAAAGCCTTAACGCGCTCTTTAGCGTTCCTTGGTGCATTCTAGGCGCTGCTTCTCTATCATGGTGGTGTCAGAAGGGTCGGGCTTTTTCTCTCCAACTGCTTATAGCCCGGCCCTTCTTTTTTTATCTAGGAAGGATGCTGAGGGGTAGATTGTAGCTCTAGGTTCTGCTAAGAGTACTCGCCCAAGGAGAAGGCTGGGCTTTCGTTGTATATGGTTTCTGCTTGTGTAAATCACCGATTTTTGCTACCAAGCCCGGTCTTATTTATCTCCGGCCTAAGTTATGCCTTAGCTCATACTACTTGGCCAAGCACGCATTCTCTTCTATAGGCGGCAGTGGGTCGGAACTATCGTTCGTAGCGCTGCTTCGATTTGGACTTCTTTGAGTAACAGATACGCGCCAAGAAGCTGCTCTTGAGGAGGTCGTGGATAACCTCGAAGAGGCTTTTCAGGATATCAAGAATGCCCTGGAGGTACCGACCTTGGCTCAGATGAGCGCCCCCTGATGCCGAAGACCTCTTTGAGCGCGTGTTCGCAGCCCAGGCGATGACCCAGGCTGCTTATGCTGAGGCTCGGCGCCGCAGCCGGGCAGAGATAGGTAAGCAAGCCACCGGCTGAGCGCGGGCCAACCGCCAGCGCCGCGTGACGTTAACTCTCGATCAGAGGGTGCGTTTAGCGCAACTAGAACGTTAATCTACTTAAGGGTGAGCAAGGTAGATCTTGTTTTGCCTATCAGCCCTTGTGTATCGTCTGTGTGAAGAAGAAGGGCTGGACCTCCTCAGGCATCTGGTACATGTTCTCCCGTCCGGCCCTTCTTTT
The DNA here is from genome assembly GCA_019247245.1 of Rubrobacter sp. Taxonomy (GTDB): domain Bacteria; phylum Actinomycetota; class Rubrobacteria; order Rubrobacterales; family Rubrobacteraceae; genus Rubrobacter_F. The sequence continues at coordinate 1,911 of JAFAPF010000154.1, forward strand.
AGCTTACATGCTTAGTGTAGCTAACACCAGAGTCCCGCATATCAGCCACAGGCCCAGGAGCAGCGAATCTCCTTTAGCCCCATCTTCTTTTTCCGCCGCTCATCTGTGCTGTGGGCTACGCTCTGAGCCTAGCACTAGTCGAGCCTAAGTACATGACCCAAATTGGCTATTTTTTATTGGTGTAGGTACTAGAGAATCAGAGGGTGGACGAAGAGGCAATCCTTGATGAGGTGGTGGAACGCTCTTAAGGAGCTCATCCAAAAGCTTGGGGTTGTTAGAAACCGCTTATGGACCACGGGGATGGAAGATAGGACTAATCATCGGTTCAGACGGGCTTTTGGTGCAAGGCGCTTCAGGGTAATGCTGATATCAGCTTTAGCTCGCGCAGCGCGCCCATGAGCTTGGCGTCTGCTTCATCAGCGGTATCGCCCGTGGCGTAGATGGTCACGTGGTTACCGCTTTCGAACCAGGCGATGGCTTCGGCTACGTAGGCGTCTTCGTAATGCTCGGCCCAGGTGCTGTTGATGTACAGTTCCATCTTTCCCTCTTCGCTAGTGCTCTGTAGTAGTTCAAAAGCCAGACACCAGATTTATTAGAACTCTACGTATGTGAAACCTACAGCACATCGGCCGTATGGCACATCTTTTATGAAAGTTCTGCTAGCGTAAGAACGGCACCCTCCTCAAGCTTGGGGTGATGCAACATCACCCCAAGCTTGTACCCGGACGATAGACTATAGAGTAGAGCACATCGGCACCCAAAAGCATCGCCCCTCCTGGGGAGACTCAATGCGTGCGCTGCTTGTTAGCGGTTGCGAGGGTTTCCCTCTTGCCTCTTTGTAATTTGCTCGCTCTCTAGTGATCAGAGGGGTACATCCTCGTCGACGAGCATACCATTTTACGCTCGCACCTTGCGGCTCTAGCTTTCGCTCGCCGCTTAGCCCGCAGCGCTCTCGGGTATCTCGTGTTCGATCCCCGCCGTAGCCGGTTCCGCCGCGAAGAACGTCCCCGGGTCCAGCGGCAAAACAACCCGGGTATCGAGGCCTGGGTAGCGCTCCTCGGCCATGCGCAGAGCGTGTCGGATACTTTCGGCGGTGACGAGCACCAGGAAGCCCGCGGCGCCAAGCTCGATCGAAACCTTAACCATAACTTCTACTCCTTCCTTCGGGGAAGTATCCGTCAGGCAGGGCGGCGTCTATCCGCCGCTTTAGCTCCTCCATCCGGCAAGGCCAGGGAACGAGGTTCTCCTTCTCGGCCTGCACCCCCCTTGCGGAGGAGACCAACTCGAGGACAGTAACGCCGAGCTTGTCTCGTACGCTCTCGACCAACGATGCCGAGGTCCTTCGCGACTTACCACCCACTCCCCCTACGAAGAGCAGGAGCTGTACACCGTCGAACATGTCTGGCTTGTCGAAGGAGATCTGAGGCAGATACCTCACGTGGTAACCCATGCGCCCGAGCAGCAGCTCTAGGGCCTTGCCAACAACCGGGCTTCCGCCGAAAACGAGCAACGAGACCAGTTCATCATCTGCCAGCAATATTAGAACTCTTCCTGTTAGGCCCGCATGGGCTGTATCGCCATGGCTAGAAGATATGGCTTCAGGGGGTGGCTG
>JAFAPF010000300.1 GCA_019247245.1 Rubrobacter sp.
GCAAAGAGACGCCGAAAATCCTTACGAGCTCTTTCCTTGGGAGGTCCCGGTCCACAGAGCATCAACGACCTTCACCCTCAAGTCTTTGGAATACGCGTTCATCAGAGCAGCATCGCACTCCCTCAATCATTGTGCAAAGTGCTCTAGGCCGAAAGTGCTCTGTAGGCTAGTGAGGGAGTCCTGAATCCGAACTAGAATCGAGGGGAAATCGTCTATGAACTGCCGGGCTTGGTACCCGATCACCGGCGTTATCCATCTCCCGTATGATCATGACGTCAACGACGACTGGAACACTTCCGAAGCCTGGCTACAGAAGATGCGGGCCAAGCCGTAGTGGGAGGAGCGTATCGTCGGGGCGTTCATGTCGTACTGGATCTACCAGCGCCTCGGCAACCTCTCCCCAAAGGAGCTGGAGGAGGGCGAGCTCTTCAAGCGGGTCCAAAGAGCGCAAGACGCAAGCCGCATCCTGCGCGAGTTTGCCTATAAGGCTGATCGCGAGGCCCAGGAGAACCGATGGAGCTTCTTCCGCGATAAGGTATGCCTCCTCGTTATGGACTCAAGGGCAGGACGGGTGCTGAAGGAGGAGCGTCGCTCCATGCTGAGCGCCAGCGAGTGGGCCTGAATCGAAGGAAAAGCGACCGGAGATTTCGATCATCCTCTGCTTGGCATCTCACTCCCGTTCCTGTTGGCGCCCGGTCTGTACTACGTTGAGGACTGGAACGAAGCCGTCTGTCGAGGTGCGTGGGGAGGTACGTTGGCGATGGTCGACGAGGGCATCCGCCAACTCCTTGATCTTGAGCATTGGCCAGCCTTCCGCGACTCTTTCGACGGCCTAGCGGACCTGCTTAGGTCCGTCGCCGCCGGAGAACGCTCGACCGGACACTCACCAGCCTTGATAATCCTGCTCTCAGGTGATGTGCACCATGGCTATTTGATCGAGATCCACTTCAGAAACGGCTCTGGGGTGGAGAGCCCTATCTATCAGGCGATCGGCTCCCCACCAAGAAACCCGCTCGGTCTCCCCGAACGCCTCGGTATGCGCGGGGGTTGGACAAAGCCGGCCGAGCTCGTCGGCAGAATGCTGGCTCGTTGGCCGGCGTCGGGGAACCGGGCGTCCGCTGGAGCTTGATGCACAAAAAATCTTGGTTTGATAACCACGTGTCCACGCCAGAGCTTCGGGACCTGGAGGCCTCGCTGAGGGTCGAAAAGACCACCCCGCAAGACACTAAAGAGCCACGCCTGTATAAGATACTCGAACGCTTCCTCGCCTGAAGAGCGGCAAGAACCAACCTCGAGGCTCCGAAGGTAATGACATCCCCCAGACAAATATGGCGATATCATCCCAGAATCGCCTGCATCCACGGCTATGGTGTTTCCCTACCCCACCCTTGACAGACGTACATATGTGCGATAGGTATATAGATATGTTAACGCCTGGTGCCCATACTCCTCCTTTCCCCTTTCCCCACTACACCCTTATGGGCACCAGGGGCCTTTTCCGGTCAGCTCTGATTGTCGTCGTCAGCTCTGGTTGTTGTCGTCCCTACCGCTCACTACCGCCGAAGAAGGGAGGAAGAGGGGTGAAGTTTTGGGAAGAAAAAGGGGTGCGGGTTTATTGTTCTTGAAGGTCGGGTATAACCAAGCCTGAGCCACAGCGCCGCGGCTCGAAAGGAAGGGCGCCGAGGCTGTTAGAGGAGGCCTTAGGTAGGTTGGCCTCAACATTCCCGCTCAACGCGGGGGAGAAATGAAAACACCCCAAAAGGAGGTTACAAGGTGAAGAAGTTGATGTTGTTGGGAGCTATAGTGGCGATGGTGGCGGTAGCTGCCGCCCCCGCTTTAGCGCAGATCTCTCAGGGCGAGTCAGAGAGACGTGTCACTAGCGGTCCCTCTGCACCGTCGTTCAGCGTCAGCAACAAGGGCAATAACGTTAGCCTGTGCCCAACCGGCCAGCAGATCGGCAATACGGGTGAGGTTGCCAACGAGCAGGGTGCCACCCAGTATCGCACCAC
>JAFAPF010000378.1 GCA_019247245.1 Rubrobacter sp.
CGCCACGAGCCCGGCACCGCTCCGGACGGAACGGAGATGGACGTGCCCTTCTACACCATGAACTATGACATCGTGCTCGTCCCTTACGAGGAAGATCCTTCGGGCGATGGGGCGGCGCGCACGACCCGTACGACAGAGGAATAGCGGAGCAGGTAAGCATGAGCGTACGGATCGAGACGGATGTCCTGATTATCGGGGCTGGCCCGGCGGGCTTGTCGGCGGCGCTCTTCTTGAGCGAGTACGGTGTGCAGAACGTCTTGCTGGAAAAGTACCAGTGGATGTCGAACACGCCGCGGGCGCACATCACCAACCAGCGCACCGTGGAGATTATGCGCGACATGGGCCTTGAGGAGGCCATTGCCGAGAAGGCCACGCCGCAGGGGCTGATGGGCGATCAGGTGTTCTGCATTAGCCTCGCCGGAGAGGAGCTAGGACGGCTGCTGACCTGGGGCAACCACCCCAGTCGCAAGGCAGACTACGACCTCGCCAGCCCGTCGAAGATCTGCGACCTACCACAGGACCTCTTCGAGCCCATCCTGCTCGACGCTGCCGCCACCCGCGGGACAAGCGTCTATCTCAACACCGAGTACCTCTCCTTAGAGCAGGACGAAAACGGCGTGACCGCAACGGTACGCGACCGCTTCGCCGATGACACCTATCAGATCCGAACCAAGTACCTGATCGGCGCCGACGGCGGCCGCAGCCAGGTGGCCGAGGACATCGGATTGCCCATGGAAGGGCAGATGGATATAGCGGGCAGCATGAACATCGTCTTACACGCCGACCTCTCGAAGTACGTCCTGCACCGGCCGAGCGTGCTCTACTGGGTAATGCAGCCCGGCTCTGACATCGGGGGTATCGGCATGGGGTTGGTACGGATGGTACGTCCCTGGTACAGGTGGCTGCTCCTTTGGGGCTACGACATCAACGAGCCACCACCCGACATCGACGAGGAGGAGGCGATCAGAATAGCGCATAACCTGATCGGCGACGACACCATCCCGATCGAGATCCTCGACATATCGCTATGGGGAAACAACCACCTGTACGCGACGCACTACTCGAACGGGCGCGTGTTCTGCATGGGCGATGCTTGCCACCGGCATCCGCCGTCCAACGGCCTGGGCTCGAACACCTCCGTACAGGACGCTTACAACCTCGCCTGGAAGCTAGCCCTGGTCTTGAAGGGCAAGGCAAACAGAACGCTCTTGGAGACCTACAACGACGAGCGGGCACCCATCGGCAGGCAGATCGTCGAGCGAGCAAATAAGAGTATCGAGGAGTTTGAGCCTATCTTCGAGGCTCTCGGACTCAGCGCGACCAAGAACGAAGAGCAGGTGCGCACCAGTATGGAGGCGCGAAAGGAGGACACACCCGAGGCCCGCGAGCAACGGCAGAGTCTGCGGGAGGCCATCCAACTCAAGAACTACGAGTTCAACACCCACGGGGTAGAGCTCAATCAGCGCTACCGCTCCGCTGCCATCGTCTCTGACGAGACACCCGAGCCTGTCTACGAGCGCGATCCGGAACTCTACTACCACCCTACTACTTGGCCGGGCGCACGACTTCCCCACTGCTGGGTGGGTTACAAAGAACGGAAGGTTAGCACGCTGGACCTGGCGGGGAAGGGCCGCTTTACGCTGTTCACCGGCATCGGGGGCGAGATCTGGAAGGAGGCGGCGGAGGAGGTTAGCGCGCGCACGGGCGTGGAGATCGCCTCCTTCGTGATCGGCCCCGGACGCGAGGTGCTCGATCTCTATGACGACTGGGCGCGCTTGAGCGAGGTGCCTGAGAGCGGCTGTGTGCTGGTGCGGCCCGACGCTCACGTAGCCTGGCGGAGGCAGACCGTGGCCGAAGACTGTACCGGAGAGTTGGCGGGGGTGATAGAGCGCATCGTAGGCTTTGAGCGAGCCACGAGCGAGGATCCTCCTCAAGTCGAGGAGACCGTAGAGGCGTAGTTGAAACGCAACCGGACAACGACTTTGGAAGCGCCACATTGTAAGCGATCTCAGAAAGTGGGCCTTACTACGCAGCTATACTCGCCACCAGCCCCCTCGATACCGAGGGCAGCTACGGACCACTGTCGCTCGCACTTCTCGCCGCAGATTCCGCACGCCTGTACACGCCTGTACTCACAGCGCCTTGCATGGAGGTTGATCCCTCGCGAGACTGGTGAGTATGAAACCCTATTCGAAACATCTAAGGCTCAAGGTGCTGGCGGCGGTAGACCGCGCCATGCTGCGTGGACAGGTCGCCGAGGTTTTCGGCATCTCTATGCCCACTATTAGTAAGTCTTAGTAAGTCAGGCTCGTTATTGAGAAAACTGCTTCAGAGATGATATGCTTATTTGCAGGGGTTTTGCAAGCTCTAGAAACCTTCAGAAAACCATCGTGCTGCCTTCACACGGCAGAGGTCGCTGGTTCGATCCCAGCATCGCCCACTCAGAAAAAATGGCGTTCTAGGCACCCTTCCACGAAGTCTTTGTATTTAGGATCCAGGGCCAGTCCCAAGCGGAACTTCTGGCCCTCGCAGCCGTGACCGTATTTCTGTAGCGCACGCTTGTCCGACACGTAGTGCCTAATTATCTAGAATCGATTATACGGTACGTAGTGCCTAGGATTAGCTAAACCTAGGGCCTCATAACAACTAACAACGGCGAACATGCACGACAGATTTCAAGAGAAAATTCACCTTTCGTCTACCAAAGCTAGGCATCAGGGAGAGCAACCTTTCAGCTAACTGGTAGTTTAGGTTATCGCGTCTCGCGTAGCGATCGTACGACGAAGCCGTCGAAGGAGGAGAAAGCAGGCACGTCGTCGAGGGACGGATCAG
>JAFAPF010000455.1 GCA_019247245.1 Rubrobacter sp.
GATTGCCTCTGAGGGTATAAGTATACCGGTGCTCTCGAGGAGCATTAGGGTGAAGACGGCGAAGAGTCCGTAGTCTCCGATGGTAGCTGTCACCCACTGTACAAGCGATTGCAGGATCGCTTCGAGCATGCGAAGGTAACTACTATCTAACAAGAGTCTATTTCTAGCCTCCGGCTACGGCACAGGTTTTCACCCACTGCCAAGTTATCGCGATAGGCCACGTATAATCCTTACAGCGACGGAGAGCCACGAGGAGGTTCCTCTTGCAAAACTCGCAGATTGCCCGCGCACTAGAGACAATCGCAACGCTCATGGACATCAAAGACGAACCCTATTATCGCGTCCTTAGCTACCGGCGGGCTGCCGAGTCGGTGGTGGCTTTGGGACGTCCGGTACATGAGATTGAGGACCTGAAAACGTTGCCTCACGTGGGGAGCACGACGGCCGCGGTTGTACACGCTCTCTCCGAGGATCGCACTCCCCAGATACTGGCGGATCTCCTAAAGGAAGTACCTCCCGGGCTCGTCGAGATTACCCGTCTGCCCGGCGTCGGCCCGCGTACCGCGGGACGGCTGTGGCGGGAGCTCGGGATCACGAGCATAGAGGAACTCGGCGAGCTTCAGGAGGGAACGCTCGCCTCCCTTAAAGGCTTCGGCAACAAGAGCGAAGAGCGGATTCTCCGGGCCGCTCGCGACTATAATCCTCGAGAGCGCCGGATGCTCATGGATGAGGCGACGGCACTCGGAGAACACCTGCTCGGCTTCCTCCGCTCGCATGTGGCTTGCGAGCGGGCGGAGATAGCGGGTTCGTTACGGCGAGGGAAGGAGACCATCGGAGACCTCGACCTCGTGGCCGCGAGCAGGGACCAAAATACTCTGGCCGACACCTTCGCAGAGGCTCTGTTCGTTGACGAGATTCTGGCCCATGGCCCAACGAAGGTCTTCATAAAGTGTGGCGGGGCGGAGGTAGACTTGCGGATCGTGGCGCCGGAAGAGTTCGGCTCGCTTTTGCACCATTTCACCGGAGGTCAGGCTCACAACATCGCGTTGCGCGAAAGGGCCGTCAAGATGGACCTTAACATCTCCGAGTATGGCCTGGCGAAGGCCGGAACGGGCAGATACGAGCCAGTAGCGACAGAGGAGGAGCTTTACTCACGCTTGGGACTCGCCTACATTCCCCCAGAACTCAGGGAGGATACGGGGGAGCTGCAAGCTGCCGAGAAGGGAGAGTTGCCGGACCTCATCGAGATCTCTGACGTGCGGGGTGATCTGCACGTCCACACCAACTGGTCCGACGGACGTGAAACCATCGAGACAATGGCCGAGGCTGCGATCGAGCTAGGCCATGAGTACCTCGTCTTCTGCGACCACTCGCAGAGTCTCAAGGTGGCTAACGGCCTCTCTTCTGAGCGATTGAAGGAGAAACTTGAAGCCGTGCGTGTGGCGGACGATAAGTACCCCGAGATACGCCTCCTCTGCGGCTCGGAGGTGGATATACTCAAAGATGGTGTGTTGGACTACGAGGATGCGTTGCTCGCCGAACTTGACTTCGTGGTAGCCTCCGTGCACACCTCGTTTCGGATGGGTGAGGACGCGATGACGGATCGTATCATCCGGGCAATGAACAATCCGTATGTCCGCACCATCGGCCATCCCACCGGACGCATCCTGAACCGTCGCGACCCATATGGGGTGGACGTCTCGCGTCTGATCCTAGAAGCCAAGACAACGAACACGGCCCTGGAGCTCAATGCCTACCCGGACCGTCTCGACCTCGCCGTCCCTTATGTGCGGGAGGCAATAGACGCCGGGGTGAGAATCACTATAGATACCGACGCCCATGACGCAACGGCCCTGAGCTTTATAAAGTTCGGGGTAACTCAGGCCCGCCGGGCCTGGGTCGAGAAGGCGAGCGTCATCAACTGCCTACCCTCTAAGGAGTTCGAGGGATACCTACGAAGAGAGAAGTGAGAGTCTCTTAGCCTAGGGGTTTGGTGTGGAGGCTACGGCGCCTTCCGTTCCCCGGTCCTCGGTCCAGATAGCTGGGTCTTCGACATGGTCGGCTTCGCCCTGCTCCTCAAGCCAGCGCTCGGCATCTATGGCTGCTCGGCAACCGTCGGCGGCGGCGGTGACCGCTTGGCGGTAACGCTTATCGGAGACGTCACCCGCCGAGAAGACGCCGGGGACGCTCGTCATCGTGTGTTCGCGCTGGATTATGTAGTCGGCCTCGTCCATCTCCACAAGGCCCTTGAATAGGGTGGTCGCGGGCTCGTGCCCGATGGCTGCAAAGAAGCCCTCCACCGCCAGCTTGCACTCATCGCCGGTCTTAACGTTCTTTATCCGGACACCCTCGACGCTGTTCTGCCCAAGCACGTCCTCGACTACTGTATCGGTGACGAAGGTGATCCTGGGGTTCTTACGGGCGCGTTCGATCATGATCTTGGAGGCTCTAAATTGATCGCGCCGGTGAATAAGGAGGACCTCACCAGCGTACTTGGAGAGGGTGAGTGCCTCTTCCATCGCCGTGTCGCCCCCACCGACCACCACGACCTTTTTGTCCTTGAAGAAAAAGCCATCGCAGGTAGCGCATCCACTCACCCCACGACCCATCAGGCGCCGCTCGCCGGGAAGTCCCAGCCACCTGGCCTTCGCACCCGTAGCGATGACGACCGCCCTAGCGAGGGTGGGCTCTTCCTCGCCTTCAGCCCATAGCTTGAACGGACGCCTAGAGAAATCCACGCCCTCCACGTTGTCCAGGCGCATCTCGGCCCCGAAGCGGGCTGCCTGCGCCTCAAAGTCGTCCATCATGTCCGGTCCCATTACGCCGTCCCTGTATCCCGGGTAATTCTCGACGTCGGACGTGAGCATGAGCTGTCCGCCCGATTCGAACCCCTGAAAGACCAGGGTATCTAGGTTAGCCCGCGAAGCATACAGGGCCGCTGTGTACCCCGCCGGCCCAGAGCCGATGACGACGATATCGTAGGTTTTCTCGGTCAACGTCAAACACTCTCCTCAAATATGCTAGTTCTCGGCCGTCACATTTTACATCGGATTTCACGGTTGTTTCCGCGCCAAGTCGTCCAGGATTAGCTTGGCCCCGGGGTGGTGAACGGCTAGTATAAGAGCGTCCATCCGCGGCGGACGGGTCCGGTGGACACCGAGCAAGGAGGGCCATGCCGGTAGAGTTCAAGGGCAGCGAAGGTCACACCTTAGGCATCGAGGAGGAGCTACACATCGTGGACGTGACCACGGGTGAGCTTGCTCCCAGAATAGAAGAGATCATGTCGCGGCTACCAGAGGACCTCAAGGAGGCTGTCTCCTACGAGCTTTTCCAATCTGTCCTGGAGATAAAGACGCCACCATGCGCGACGGTCGCCGAGGCCCAGTGGCGCCTCAGAGAGTTAAGGAGCCAGGTCGGGTCGTGGGCCGCGGCCTGCGGAACCGCGTTAGCCTCCGCCGGCACCCACCCCTTCTCCCGCTATCAGGACCAGAAGATCACTGATCTTGAACGTTACAGAAGGGTTATCGACGCACTGCGCTGGGTAGCTAGGCGTGAGGTGATTTTTGGCCAGCACATCCACGTGGGGGTGCCAGGGGAAGGTGAAGTTATCGAAGCCCACAACCGCCTTTCGGAGCAGGTACCGCTCCTCATTGCGCTCTCCTCTAACTCTCCCTACTGGCAGGGGATGGACACTGGCTACGAGTCCACGCGTATCAAGATCTTCGAGACCTTCCCGCGCTCCGGCCTTCCGCCTGCCTTCCCCGATTATGAGGCCTTCGAGGACTATGTAGACCTCATGATCGCCGCAGGCGCGATAGAAGACTACACCTTCTGCTGGTGGGACGTAAGACCCCACTCGAACATTGGCACTATAGAGCTGCGTGCCCTTGACTCCCAGACGAGTCTCATATATAATACTGCGCTCGCTGCCCTCACCCAATGCCTCGTCGTCAAGTTTCTCTCCGAAAATCCACGAGGCCCCTATAACCGCGAACTCACCATCGAGAACAAGCTGCGCGCCTCCCGGTATGGCTTAAACGCTGTCTTCTACGATGCGGAAAAAGGTATATCCGTCTCCGCCAAAGAAGCCGCCCGCGCGCTCGTCGATGAATTACGCCCTATATCCCAGCGTCTCGGATGCGAGAACGAGCTTTTGGGAATCTTGCGGATAGTCGAGAACGGCACCGGCAGCCAACACCAGCGCCGCGTCTATAAGGAAAGCGACGACTTCCTCGAAGTCGTCGCTTTCCTTATAGAGAATACCCGTCAGGGGACGGTCGAAGCCTCCGGGGATGTAGGCGGGGAGTAATCCTAGAGCCAAAGGCTCCCGGCGATCGGCCGCTATCCCTCGAAGCCCAGCGACCAAACGCGGTCGAGGTCGTAGTAAGAGTAGCAGCGGAAGGCGACCATCATCTCGGTACGATCGACACCAGGGATCTGGGCGATCTTTTCGGGTACTATCTCAGCGAACCGCTCGAAGTTAGGTATACGCACCATAACGACTAGGTCATATGGGCCGGTTACCGAGTAGGCTTCGGTTACGCCCTCGACCCCGAGCATGGCCTGCGCGGCCTCCTTCACCCGCTCCCGTTGCGTTCTCACCAAGACCACTACCGTCACCAAACTCTCACCTCCTTCTAGATGCCGAACGTTACCGTACCTGTGAGGGTGTTGTTGTTCTCGTCCTTCTCGTTCTTGACGGGGCCTGCCTTGATAGTTACCTCGGCCGTCTCGTCGAACTCACCAG
>JAFAPF010000119.1 GCA_019247245.1 Rubrobacter sp.
AGGTGGCTGCGCAGATGACAATAGGACTCTCCTTACCCTCGTACATTTACCTCTCGTTTTATACCCTGGTGTCCTCCAAGTTTTCGGAAAGTGGTCAGAAGATGTTATACCGTTCCGGTTTGTTGATGACATAATGGGTATATGCCAAAGATACTCTATCCGCAGATAGTCAAGGAAGATCCCCAGGAGCTGGAGAAGCTCGAAAAGTATCATCGCTACTCTCACCTGTTCCAGCGCGTGAGGATGCTAAGGCTCCTGAAGTCGGGAGCCTGCCGTAATCTGGGAGAGGCTGCCGACGCTCTGGGCTACAGTTGGCGCCAGTGCCAGAGGTAGTTTGCCTGCTACAAGCGGGGTGGTTTGGAAGAGCTGGTGAAAAGCAAGGTAGACGAACGCGGTCGCCAAGAGTTGGTCACAGAAGAAGCCTTTGAAGAACTCGAAGAAGCCATGGGTAGTACCCCATTCAACCGTGGAGAGTAGTCAAGCTGCATGAGCAGCCTCCAACAACCATCTCGGTCGTCTTCCGCGCCGCTTGGGTACAGCCGGGGGAACGGTAAAGATAAGCAGTTCGTAGAGCGACCAGCAGTGATCGGTGAGTCCAGCAGCCTGAGCTGGAGTTCGTTCGACCCATCGCCGCCGCTGGGTGGTGCCTCTACCTCCTATTGCCAACCTCAGAGAGCGATGCGCCCGGCAGAAGTTGTAGACCGTCCCGATCAACCACATGCCTGCCTCAAGCGTTGCTTCCTGGCGCACCGCCGCCCGTGTCTTGCGCGCCAGCGGAGCCAACCGGGAGCGGAAGGTAGCTTGAAGCCGCTCGATGTAAGCGGTGTTGATGAGCGCTGCCTCATCACCCTGGGTGGACCTAAGCCGGGCTTCCACCGCTTCCTGCGTACCTCGAACGACCCGATGTAGAACCCCCACCACTCGTCTTCGAGCGTAGCGCTTGATGACTTGAGCGACCATGAGGCCCTCCGGCAAAAGGAGCTGGGGACGTCCTCGCCTTCCGGTGCGAAGAGGCTCGCGCAGCACGCTCAACGCCTGCTTGGGATAGGTTGCCAGCCCATCAGTGCAAAGCAGAAGGCTCCGAAACGACGCTCCACAAGCGCGCACATACTCAAGGAGCGTGCGAACCAAGCGGCGGTCGCGCCGCACCTGAACCACCCCGCCTAGCCACAACCGGCTCGTAACTGACAGTGCCGAGGCCAGCCACAAAACGCCGCCGACGATCCGGATACGCAGTTCGTCAGCCTGAACTTGCGCCAAAAGCACACCCCCGGCCTGGAGGAGGTGTTCATGGACCCGTTGGCACTGCCACCCGCTTTCGCGTTGCCAGCGGGCGACGGTGCGTTCGTCGAAGCCGAAAGCCGCAACTATTGCCTGAACGGGGCAGCCGTAGGCCAGCAGGGTCACAATGGTCGCGACCAGTTCGTGTGGCTTGTGCGAGCGATAGAGGGCAGTCCCTTTGGTTTCGCTAAAAGTCTTCGTGCATCTTTTGCAGCGGTAGCGGCGCTCTTTTTGGCTGTGGATCACGATATGGCCCTCACCCGCTCGGGCGTAGGCCCAGCAAGGCTCGTTGTGGCAAAATTTCTCCTGCGGGTTCATACGCGTATCCTCCTGTTGAGCTTAGACACCAACAAGAGTGCCGCAGGATCCGCTTGCTCTTCAACTCCATCGCTCAACCACGGTTCCCTGGGGTGCTACCAAGCCATGAAAAGGGGCGAGATAGCCACAATTGGACAGGCACATCGGTTCTTGAGCGAGCGAGGTATCGAGTACTGTCACCCCGACGGCGTGGGGCAGCTTCTCAGGCGCCGCAAGGTGAAGCTCAAGACAGGAAGGCCTCGCCATGAGAAAGCTGACCCGCAAGAGCAGGAGGCTTTCAAAAAAACTTTGCCGATAAGGTAAGGCAGGTCGGTTGCCGAGAGCCCAACAAGCCACTAAAGGTCCTGGCCTTTGATGAAGCACGTTTCGGACTCATCAACTGGCACAGGAGGCGCTACTGTCCGAAGGGGTTTCGTCCACCCTACATCCCCAGGCGCGCCTACAAGTGGACCTACCTCTATGCGGCGGTCGAGCCCACTACGGGAGAGAGCTTCTGTCTTTATCTTCCCGGGATGGACCATGCATGCCTGCAGACCTTCCTCGAAGAGCTCTCCGAAGCCTATCGCGATCACCATCTGCTCGTCGTGCTCGATGGTGCTCCGAGCCATCGCTCAGAAGAGATCGTTTGCCCCGAGAACGTAGACTTCCTGCGTCTTCCGGGCTACTCTCCCGAGCTCGACCCGGTAGAGAGATGGTTTCAAGAATTCAGGCGCGAGTTGTCAAACAGAATCTTCGAGACCGTCGAGCTATTGCAAAAGGCGCTCGGCCGAGCACTTCTACCCTACTGGGAGGAGCCTGCTCGCCTCCGACGGCTCACCGGTTTCTCCTGGTGGGTGGAGGCCGTCGATGCGCTATAACATCAATAACCCGGATCGGTATAAGGCGGAAAACTAGTGACCGTCAGGTTATCGAGTTAACCCAGTAATCCGCATTCTAATGCGGTTTTTCACTCAGGTTCATAACACCCTCTTAGTACCGGAAGCCAAGTTTCCGAGAAGCACTACGCGGCCCGTCTCCTATAGGCGCAAGCTAAGTAAACTCGCTATGGCAGCCTAGCTTGGTCCTAGCTCTACGGAGCGGAAGAACCCCTCTCCTATGTGGTGGACCAAAAACCTGCGCCTGAAGCCCGTCATGGT
>JAFAPF010000232.1 GCA_019247245.1 Rubrobacter sp.
GGCCCAGGTGGATAGCAAGCTCTGTTGAGCTAGGGCCGGGGATGAGGTTCGAAGCCCCCATCAGGTCCAAGAACTCCTGTTCGCCCATCCACCGCCGCCTTTGAACAACCTCTGTATGCATCATGGCGATGTGGGCCGCAGGCCCACCAAAAGCGATGGTACCTAGCTTCAAAAAGAGCCACACCAACTGCCACAGCTCGCTGCCGTCGTTCTCAGTCAGGGTCCGGGCCGACACCCTCGACTACCTCCCGGTAGAGTTCACGGATCATGCGCTGGGCCTCGGCCAACTCCTCTTGCCCCTTGCCCGTCGCCGTGTAGTACTTTCGCACCCGGCCCCCCTCAACCCGGTCCTTCCTAACCAGAAGCCCATCCTCCTCCATGCGGTGCAGGGCCGGATAAAGGGTTCCGTAGCTAATCTGGTAGCCGTGGCGCTGTAACTCCTCAAGCATCCACGAGCCGTAGATGGCCGCACGGGAAGCGTGATGGAGGATGTGCACCCGTATGGCTCCCAGCTCCAAATCCCTAAATGCCAAAATTCTTCTCCTCTTCTCATCCCGCCTGTGTAGTAGAGTATATCGGTTGCAGATAACGAAGGTCTATACCGCACACCTGGAGGAGAGCGATATGGAGGATCGGCAGCAGTACGCGGAGAGCGATCCCCGCCACCACGCCATCAAGATCAGGAATATGCTGGCTGAGGTGAGGGACCATCTGCGCGAAGACGTACGAGCGCGGGGAGGAGTAGGCCTGGCGGTAGGTTCGTAGAACACAGGCCTACGGGTAGCGAAATCACCTTGCTCCGGCAAAAGTTGATCGCGCTGGTCCTGGCCTGATCCTCTAGCCTAGACAGCATCTCGGCCGCTTAAAAAGAGGAGAAAATGATGAATAGTTCGCTATTTTGCTGGCTCTTTGGCACCACAGACGCGCCCTACTCTATTTTCTTGCGCATCTCGGTGGGCCTCATTTTCTCTACACAGGGGTTCTTAAAGTACGTCGATCCCAACCTGGGCGTCAACCGGTTTACCAAGATCGGGTTCCGTTACGCGGATTTCACGGCCCATTTCGTAGGGGCGTTTGAGATGGTCTGCGGCGTACTAGTGTTACTGGGGATTTGGACCAGAGCGGCAGCGATTCCTCTTCTGATTGTCAATCTGACCGCGATTGCATCAACCAAGATTCCTGAGCTTTGGGCAACGGGGCAAGGCTTCTGGTACATGGTTACCGATATCAGGACCGACTTTGCGATGCTTCTTTCGCTTCTATACCTCTTTGCAGCTGGCAGCGGACGATATAGCCTTCAAGCAGTACTCAGAGCATCGCGAGACGAGGAAAAGGTTTCCAGTAGTGCCAGTGCAGAGCAAAGCGCTTAGAAAAAAGAAAACCCGATGAAGCCGCAGATAATCGAGACCAAGGAGATGCAGTGAATAGGCAAAGCCTACTTCTAAGGTTGCTGGCGGGTGCAGTTGTCATTATTGTGCTTGTAGGAGTGGGCGTATGGGTTGGTGCGCGCCAACAGCAAAACTCTTCTGTTGACTGGGATGCGGTTGGACAGGCACTGGGCAAAGACCTAGAGAACAAAGGTGAGGGTGTCCAGGGAGCAGAGTTCCGGCGTAGTGACCTTACAGTGACTTCCGAAGGGGTGACGCTCGATCCGGGTATGGAGCTTGGCGCAGAGGCGAATTTCAAGGATACAGGAGACGGAAAGGCACTGATGATCGGCGAGGCTACCGTAACTGAGGATGAACTGGAGCCGGTGATAGACAAGCTGCAGCAGGGAAGCATCGAAGAGACAGCGCTTCACAAGCACCTGCTCGACGAGTCCCCACGTCTGTGGTGGTTGCACTATCGTGGCTACGGAGATCCCGTACAAATAGCTCAGACGCTGCGCTCTGCACTCGAATCGACCGGAACACCCCTCAGCGAGTCTTCTGAAGAAGAGTCCAAGAATCTGGATCTCGATACCAACCAGCTCGACCAGATCATAGGCCAGAAGGGCGAGACTGAAGGTGGCGCTTATCAGTTTCACGTTCCGCGTGCTGAGACGGTTATTGATACAGCGGCCGGTACGACACTCTCTGCCGAGATGGAAGGGGGTTCTATGCTGATGTTCCAGCCGACAGGTGGCGGCAAAGCGGCCATCAACGGGGACTTCGCAATGACTGAGAACGAGATCAACCCCGTAATTCAGACTCTGCGCGAGAACGGCATAGAGGCACTGCCGTTGCACGAGCATTTGCTCTACGAGGAGCCTACCCTCTACTACATGCACTTCTGGGCGAACGACGATGCGCTGAAGCTGGCACGGGGCCTTAGAGCCGCCCTCGATAAGACCAACAGCGCCACAGAAAGCGAAGGGTGAACCTGCTAGAAGTGCAGCGTGAAGCGTAGGAGAGTTCGTTCGCCGCAGAATGGACGTTATGCAGCCAGGAGGAGCAGGGAGCTGCTCTGTTCCAAAAATGGTCCAGCCTGTTGAAAAAGTCGGTGTTGGGCCGG
>JAFAPF010000373.1 GCA_019247245.1 Rubrobacter sp.
ATAGGAGATGATGAGCTTTCTTCTTGGCCGTTGCTCGTATCCCAGATACGAGGGTTTCCATCGTCGCTAGCGGTGGCCAAGTGTTTCCCATCCGAGCTGAAGGCAACCCCATATGCTTTCTTTCCTCCAGGCTTTATAGGAGATGAAGAGGTTTCTTCTTTACCGGTGGTTGCATTCCATATCCGAGCGGTTCCGTCATCACTTGCGGTGGCTATGTACTTGCCGTCTTTAGGGCTGAAAGCGACGGAGTTTACAGGGCCTTTGTGAGAGACACATTTAACTTCGTCACCGGTTGCAGCTTCCCAAACGCAGGCGGTTTTGTCTGAACTAGCAGTGGCTAGGTATTTACTATCGGGGCTGAAGGCGACAGCGTTTACCTTATCATCGTGTTTGACGCTTACATGGTCACTGCTTTGTGCTTCATCAGGTTGCTGCGACCAAGCAGCGGGGGCCAGAACGACTAGCATGGCTATCATACATAGGGCCGCTAGATAGAGTATTCGCTTCAGAGCCTTCTCCTTTAGCTGCTTACGCTAGCTTCGATTACATCTACTTCCCCCTATTAACAAATATGAAGAATTTATGAAGTTATGTCAAGTGTACAATGTTAGAGTAAGCTAAAGTTGACAGGCCCGAGATGCTAGGGGGCTAGATGGAAGCTTTTCAACTACTTCCAAGAGCTGCTTATAGCTTCCGAAGAGAGAACCTTATAACCAAACCTCTTGCGCAATCGCTTAGAGCACGTTTCAAAAAACGATAGTGCAGCACACAAGAAGTTCTGGCACTTACTAACTTACTATATAGAAGATGAGCGATGAGCAAACAGAGCAGTCAGGCTCGATTTACTCCTTCGGTGAAACAAACTTGGCGGCCGAACGGCTACGGGTCCTCTCGGAGGTCTTCGATCCGATCAGTGAGGCCTTTATCTCTGAGTCCGTGCGAAGTCCTCCACAGCTGGCGCTAGACCTGGGATGTGGCCCCGGTTTCACCACACGGCTTCTCTCTCGTATAGCGAGACCGGAGAGAACCGTGGGCGTAGACCGCTCAGAGGCATTTTTGAACCGGGCGAGAGCGAGCTCCGCTGCAAGAGAGGAGTACGTTGCTGCTGATGTTGCGGTGTTGCCCTTACAGACCATGGCCATCGGCGCCAAACCGGATCTGATCTACGCTCGGTTTCTGGCTTCCCATCTACCAGAGCCGGAGCAGGTAATCTCCGGCTGGGCTAAAGAGCTTGAAGCAGGAGGTCTGTTGCTCATTGAGGAGGTGGACAGCATAAGCACAGAGGTAGCGGCCTTCGACGAGTACCTGAAGATCGCCTCGGAGATGCTTGCCTACCATGGCAACGAGCTCTTTATCGGTCCCCGGCTCGCCACTACCCGCTGGAAGGATAACCTGCGTGTAGAAGTCAATCGGACATCTGAAGTGTGCCCGAGTACCGGACAAGCGGCGAGGATGTTCTCTATGAACTTGGCCAATTGGCGCCACGACCCTCATGTAGAGGCTACTTATACTAAGGACAAGGTGGAGGTATTGACTAATGAGCTAGATGGACTTAGCGGTTTTGAAGAGACGGGACGGATCATCTGGCGACTGCGCCAGATCTCTCTGCGTCGCCATTGCGTCGCCATTTAGTGTAGAAATCGCTACCTCTAGCGCTGCGTCGCGTTCCGGCGGAGGTAGCCCAGGCACACCAGCGAGCAAGCCAATTGCAAGAATGCCTCATGAATATCGGTGCGACGCTCGTAACGGATGGTCAACCTGCGATATGAAGCGAGCCATGCCAGTGTCCTCTAGATCACCCACCTTCTTCGCCCTAGCCTGCTACTGGAGTCTTTGCCCCTCCTAGCAATGCGAACCTTGATCCGTCGCTGGTGGAGTGTCCGACGGCAGAAAGGAAAGTCGTAACCCTTATCCGCATGCAGTTTCTCCGAGCGCTTCCGAGGAAGGCCTCGGCAACCTTTGACCGGCGGGACGGAGTCCAACAGCTCCTCAAACACCTTGCAGTCGTGGACGTTAGCGCCGGTGACGAGCAGCGCACGAGGGAGGCCTGCTGCGTCGGTGAGCAGATGGCGGTTAGTGCCGGCTCTACCGCGCGGTCGGTGGGGTTCGGACCGACCTTCTCACCCCCTTTTTGGCTGGCACCGCCGCTGAATCTACACATGCCCTCGACCAGTCGATCAGACCACGCCTGTTGAGACGGTCAAGTAGTGCCCGAAACAGCAGTGAGAACAATCCAGCTTTTTGCTACTCCTTCAGGCGCCGCCAGCAAGTCACTCCGCTGCCGTAGCCAAGCTACGTAGGTAGACTCTTCCAGGGCATACCGGTCTTCAGGACGTAAACGATGCCGCAGAGCACCGTCCTAGCCGGAATCCTCGGCCTCCCTTTGCCCTGTGGTCTGCGTCACTCAGCCGGCAGTAAAGGTTGAATGATCTCCCAGAGCTCGTCGCTAACTAACTTGTTATTCATACCAACGAACCTACCACCTAGCGATTAATGAAACCACTTCTTACTCTGTAAATCTTTATACGGAGGCGATCAGGCTCGCAGAGAGGCCTGTGTCCAAGTCAAACTCGAAGTTGTGCCAGGGACAGACAATCACACATCTGCTCTCTGAGGTCTGATAATCGCCCACGCCATGGGAGATCCACATCGTCTCGACCTTGCCTTTGGTGTATTGTTTGCGATTTAGGATTTTGTTGGCCAAACGTGGTATCGCTCTTTCAGGCGGAGGATGCGCTCAACGCTTTGGTTTATCTGCTCTTGGGAGATCTGCCCTTTCTCCACTGCTTGCACCACAGCTTCATACGCATCCGCCTGCTCCTGAGGTTCTGCAGAAAGGAGGAGCATGTCTGCTCCAGCACCAACTGCTTCTACTGCTGCCTGCGCTACGGTTCCTCCCCGCTTCGCTCCCTCCATGTTGAGAGCGTCTGTTATGATCACCCCCTCAAATCTAAGGTTTTCGCGCAAAAGCCTTATGGTAGTGGGAGAGAGGCTAGCAGGTAGTGTCGGATCTATAGTAGGGTAGATAAGATGCCCTACCATCACCATAGGTACTCCCTCATCTACTGCAGCCTTGAAAGGGGGCAAGTCTTGTGCCTCGAGGGTAGATGCATCGTGCCCTATAATAGGGCTTCCCACGTGTGAGTCTTGATCGGCAGGACCGTGGTTGGGAAAGTGCTTTGCTGCAGAAGCTATATCAGCAGCTTCGAATCCTTCTATAGCTGCTCTTCCCATCCTTGATACCAGGTTTGGGTCTGTCCCAAAAGACCTATCTCCGATAGCAGCTCCAAACCCCGTGTCTACCACAGGAGCCAGATCCGTGTTGATCCCGGCCTCCTTGAGGTTTTGGCCTACTGTATCGGCTACCTTATAAGCTGAGCCCGGATCTCCCGTCTGCCCCACAACAGCCGCAGCGGGCTGGGGCGGTATCCACGGAGCACGGGTAACGCTACCACCTTCCTCATCCACAGCGATAAGAAGAGGTATGGAGGCTGAAGACTCCATCGAGAGCTTCTGCAGGTCAGAGACGAGAGTCTGGGTCTGGGTCAGACTCGCGATGTTGGGACCAGTGAGGATAACCCCGCCAATATTGCGCTCGTGGATCATCTTTGTGATGTAGTAATCGGGCTGTGTGCCATTCATCCCGACTACGAACATCTGCCCGACCGCTTCCTTGGTGCTTAGCTGATCGGCCTTCTCCTGGGTGCTCTCCTCCTTATTTACCTCATCCTTGGTGCTCTCCTCTGATCCTCCTTCTTGTGTGCCACATCCAAAGGTGACTCCCAGAACTACCAGCAAGAGCAGAACCTGCAAAACAGCAACCACCACAAAGAGATAACCGTTTGTCCTGTAGATCCTCAACGTCGTCGTATGGCCTCCCGGTCACGAAGATCCCTAGCCAATCTTTTGGCCTGAAGCCACTGTCAAAAGCGTTGGTGACGTTCAGGCCTTTGGCAACGACATACACCTATTGCCGGCGTTCATACTACACCTTAGTAGGACGTTGCAGCGGTGCTTGGTCCAGCCCTTCTGGGGTGCGCAATAGCAGCCCAAGCACTTGTTGTTCCGTAGACCAACCGCTACCCAGGAGACGGTTGCAGTGCAGGTGCACGAAACTCTGGTAGAGCTTGGTGCGCGGCTGCGCGAGTTCTCCTCGCTCCGTCAATTCGTCGAGGCGCTGCTCGACGGGCGCAAGTGCCCCTCGTCTTGCTGCGAACACCTCGGTTTTTGCGGTGTTTCAGAGGTGTTTCAGTCCTGTTTTGGGACCACCGATAGTCCGACAACGGCTTTTCAACAGCCTCGTTGGGTTTTGGAACATGCCGGCGATTCGCACCTATTTACCCATTTATCAGCTGTGCGAGAGTTAATCCAAAGCAAAGGATGCAAGCTGCTTTACCTGCCGCCCTACTCGCCGGATCTCAACCCTATCGAGGAGGCGTTCGCAAAGGTCAAGGCGCTGCTACGGCGATCAGGAGCACGCGCTCGTGAGGCGCTGATGGAGGCCATAGGGCGAGCGCTAGGCGCGGTCACTGCCCAAGACGCCCGGAGCTTCTTCGAGCACTGTGGATACTGTCTACCAGGTTAACC
>JAFAPF010000107.1 GCA_019247245.1 Rubrobacter sp.
CCCACATACAATGCTCCTACCGAGGATAACCCACCATACCTTGTGTACTGCCTCTACCATGAGCCGGTTAGACCCTATGGGCAAACTCGAGGGGCCGGTCCTCCGTGAGAGGACTCAAGGATTAGCATGATTCGTTGGGGCGGCACTGATGGTGTATGCTCTAGGAAAATACCAGAGGGGAGCCAGGCAATGTTAGGCAAGGTAGCAGGCAAAGGAAAAGAGGCAGCGCTAAACACTACTGCTCGGATTATGTGGGAGACGCGCACCTTTTTTGAGGATGTTGAGGAGGCCAAGAAACCAATCAGGGAAGGTGCTCACAACCTTCTTGGCAGCGCCAGGAAAGTTGCCGGCGCTGCCCTCCCACGTAGGAGTAGTCAAGCTGAGGGGAATAGAGAGTACTTTAGAAACATAATAAAAGAAACCACTAAGAGGAGTAGCGAGACGCGAAGCGGTATATAGCAGCATCACAGGAGGACTGGGATCACCAACCCGCGCAAGCCGGTTGAGCCACTGCGCCGTTACGATTATGAGGCCGAACGCGTAGAACGCGTACCAGATCCGTGGCGAGGCCCGGGCCCATGTAGTATGCACAACGGCACACGAGCAGTAGCAAAACAAGATTTACCAATTACGCCCGGGTATCTGAGGATTCCCCCTCGAAA
The DNA here is from genome assembly GCA_019247245.1 of Rubrobacter sp. Lineage (GTDB taxonomy): Bacteria > Actinomycetota > Rubrobacteria > Rubrobacterales > Rubrobacteraceae > Rubrobacter_F. The sequence goes on from JAFAPF010000107.1 coordinate 663, forward strand.
CTGTAAAAGTAGTTTCGACTAGAGTTAGAGGGCTGGATACCCTCCTTTATCCTCCTACCAGATAGCAGCTACGTGCGATCCGAGCGTCGTGCTTCCACCGTTGGCCATCTTATCCAATACCCGGTTTGGCCTCGCTGTAAGCATTTAGCATACATTTAACTAAAGTTTTACTGCTATGTAACAAAGAAGAGGCTCCGGGCTACCATAATTGTGTTGATGCAATCGTCGTGGAGCAGGATCTGAGGGTACCGCGAACCATGGGTGGCTCGGGACACAGGGTACGTGCCGCCGCAGACAGATCGCGGTCGACAACTAGGAGGGGAGGTGTACCCATTGATGCAGTACGTGCGGATCATCTGCAAGATCGCTGAAGTGGCGTTCAACCTATTCAAAGTGCTGGGAGGAAACTGGTCAGCGATTGCTACGCTCGTCCTGAGCATGGTCGAGCTGCACGCCGCCTGGCAGCCAGAGCCCGGGGTAACCCAAGCCCTCTAGGCTCCCCAGAGACCCAAAGGCGTACGTAGCGCTCCTATCCTACGGCATGGGATCACATGGAGCGCTGTACAGTAGGTTTTACTCTCCGATTTTTTCCTCTCGTTTACCTGTTTTACAACCACCACCGATTTTCCCACCTTTTCCCACCTCGTAGCTGACCGCCGAAAGATTACTAACTGGTACTTATGATGACTAACCTATCTATCGGATGCTCGACTTTCTACGCTGGCGACAGAGCAGCGCCACCTCGGGGCGAGCCCAAGAAGCCTTCAACCCTTGCGGCGTGCGGCGGCTCGGATCCGAGCCACCTCGGGGAAGCGAGCAGGCGGTTAAGCGGCACGGCTGCTAAAGCCGCAGCCCCAATGAGGGCCCAGCCCGAAAGCGCTGGAGGAGACAGGCTGAGGAAAGTGCGGAAGGGACCCACCACGAGGGCAGCCACAAGCAAACCAGTTGAGCCGGCCACAGCACCGAGCACCGGGCGGCTGAAGCCCTCGACATTCCGGCCTAAAGCGAGGGTCTGGGCGAGCTGGGTGACAACGACGCTGGCGAAAGCCACGGAACCAGCCGCTGGCATACCCAGCCAGGCCAGCGCAATGAGATAGGCAGCAAGCGCGGGAGCCGCCGTGGCGATGCCGCGCCGCAATACATCGTTGCGCAGCGGTCTCTCCAGAGTGGCCTCTCCCTCCCGATCGAGCCCAGCAAGGTTACGGTGCTTGGGTTGTTGAAAGGCGACGGAGAGCGCGGGCAACACATCCGATACCAGGTTTACCGCCAGGATCTGGCGCGAGTTGAGCGGCGTGATAGGGCTCAGGGCGCTGGCCCCGACCATGAGGCCGAGCTCGCCCAGGTTACCGCCTAATAGCAACCCGAGGGCTCGGCGGATGTTACGCCAGAAGCTGCGGCCCTCGACGAGGGTCTCGACCAGGGTCGAGAAGTCATCGTCGGCGAGCACCACGTCCGACGCCTGGCGAGCCACATCTGTGCCACCGCGACCCATGGCGACGCCCACGTCCGCGAGCCGCAAGGCGGGCGCATCGTTGACGCCGTCGCCGGTCATCGCAACGGTGTGACTCCGGCGTTGCAGGCTCTCGACGATGCGTAGCTTGTCCAAAGGCGTAATGCGCGAGATGACCGTCGCGTGTTCCAGAAGCTCGTCCAGGTCGCCGTTATCCAGCTCGGTTAGCTCCTCCCCTGTGAGAAGCTCCCTGTCGTTGCCCAATGGCAAGCCGGCCTCGCAGGCGATAGCGCGGGCGGTTGCCGGATGGTCGCCCGTGAGCATTATGACGCGGACCCCAGCCTCGTGACACCGGCGCACGGCCTCGGGCACGCCAGGCTTCAAAGGGTCGCTGATCCCCAAGAAGCCTAGAGCAACGAGCCTACCCGGATCATTGACCGGAGCCTCCGACGGCCCCTCGGCGACCATCAACACCCGCAAGCCCCGCTCCGCGAGGTCATCCGCGCGGGCGAGGAACTCCTTTCTTGTAGCCTCATCTAGGGAGTGAACTTTGCCATTGCCGCGTATGCGGTCACACCGGTCGATCAGCGCCTCCGTCGCACCTTTTACGCACAAACGTCCTGCGACGGCGGAGGCATGGAAAGCCTGCGCCGGATCGAACGGCGACTCGGCCTCGCGCTCCATCCACAGCTCGTCTTCGAGGCCGGCCTCTTGGGCACCCCGGACAATGCTTACGTCGGTGGGGTGTGATTCGGCGTCAGGGGCATCTGGACGCGGGCTGGCGAGCGCAGCGACGAGCAACACTCTGCGCAGATCCGGCTTAAGGCTATTGGAAGGAGCGCTTTCTTGATCCATACCAGACACCAAGCTAAGCACGAGGCGACCCTCCGTGAGGGTTCCGGTCTTGTCGGCGCAAGCAACGTCCACCCGTCCCAGGGTCTCGATGGCTGACAAGCGACGCACCAGGGCGTTGCGCTCGGCCAGCCGGTTAGCTACTGCCGCCTCGCCGGTTCCGACCAAGAGCGGCAACCCCTCGGGCACAACAGCGATAGCCGCGCTCGCACCGATAGCAAACTGCTGCAAGAGCGGTCGGCGCCAGAGGAGTCCCGAGCCGGTCACGATCGCACCTCCGGCCACGATGAGGGGCAGCATCTGCCTGAGCAGTCGGCTCAATCGAGCCCCCAAAGCGCCCTGCTGCTCTTCTTGCAAAGCCAGCGCGGCAGCGGTCGCCCCCATCCGGGTGTGGCGGCCGACAGCCACCACCGCGGCCTGACCAGTTCCGACCGTGACGTCGCTGCCCTCCAGGACGACGCGCCCTGCGTCGGTGTGTGCATCAGGAGTTTTGAGAACAGGAAGCGACTCGCCCGTGAGTGCCGCCTCGTCGACCTCCAACCCCTGGGCTTCGATCAAGCGCGCGTCGGCAGCGACCCTGTCGCCTGACGCCAAGAGCAGCACATCGCCCGGCACGACTTGGTCCGCTGGTATGGTCGTGGGTAACCCGTCGCGCAGGACGCGGGCGTTGACGGTAGCCAGAGACTGGAGTGCTTCGGCAGCCTGACCGGCCTGGCGCTCTTGCCAGGCGGAAACCACGGCGTTGGCCGCTATCACCGCGGCTATCATCAGGACATCGGCTATACTCCCCAAGACAAGCGAGAGCCCGGCACCGGCGGCCAGGATCGCGGTCATCGGAGAGCGAAGCTGCTCCAGCATCGCGCCGAGTATCCTGTTGCGGTTGGGGCTCATCCTGGCTGTCCGCCGCCGCTGCGCCGCCGCTTCGCTCGTGAGCCCCGACTCGGTCGTCTCCAGGGTACGCAGCACGCTCGCCACGCTCTCCCGACCCCAGCGCTCCGGGCGCGGGTCCGGCACTAGCGAGAGAACCGAACCCGGCCGCTTGCCACCGCGCAACCGCATCCACCCTGCCACCATAGCACCAATAGAGGCAGCATTACCCACGAGGCCGGCGCGCACCACCCCCGGGGCACCCCTCAAGCCCCAAGCCAAGCCGAGAACATCGGCCAACATCGAGAACAAAACCGAATCGCGCACAGCCGCCTCACGGCGGGAGCCAGACTCTACGGTAGCAGCCACTGCTTCAAGGTCGGGGGCTAGCAAGTCGGCACGTGCGGGAAAGTTGCTGCTCCGTCCGGAGGTCAGCCCGATCGCCAGGTCGCATGCCGCAAAGCCCGCGGCGGCTCGCGCGTTGTCAGACATGAGTGCTACTACTTTCCCATCCCTTTGCCGTTCTCGAACGGCCGCTACAGCGTCCTCAACGCTGAGTAGTGGTACCCCCGCACGCTGAGCTACCGACTGAGCCGCTGCAGGATCACCGCCACCAAGCAGCGCGACCTCCACCTCGTGGCGCTCGCATGCCTCGATCAGCTTCGCAATCCCAGCCGCAAGCTTAGGCCGCAGCGCAAGGATACCCAGCGGCCGTTGTTCGCGCCCGCTATAAAGCATGAGCGGGTAATTACCGTGGCTTCGGAGACGGTCCGCTGCCGGAAATGATTCCCAGTGTTCGATAGGACCCAGCGAGTACCACTTCCCTTTGACAAGGGCGGTAGCGGTTTCGCCATCGAAGGCCCCGTCGGTTGCTGGCACGCGCTCCGTAGCTGGGAATATCTTCCCCCAAGGTGACCCGGCCGCAGCGGCGACCCCCGAGGCGAGCGCGAGCATCTCAGCGGCATCGTAGCCTTCAACCTGCGGCAGGACACCGTTGACTTCGAAGCCCTGCGTTAGCACGCGTGGCCCATCGAGCAGCAAAACATCGGGCAGGCGCACAGAGCGATCCGGTCGCGTGCCGACTACCGTCACCCCCGAACGCAACACCCGCGCGGATGCTCCAAGATCAGTGAACTGGGTGCCGATCACGGCAGTGCGTGGGTTGACCAAAAGCAGTGCGGTGAAGGCCCGAGAGAGGGAACGGGTGAAGAGGGCCGTGGCCGCCGTGTAGGCGAGCGAGACAAGCCCCGAACCCCGCGTGTAGCGCTCGCGCAACGTCCCCTCCGCGACGGGCTCCGGTCGGGGCTCCGGCACAAACGGCTCCTCACCCCGCAATCGCAGCGTAAACGGCCCACCGGCCAGCCGCGCTCCAGCCTCGACGGTACCTTCGGGGAAAACCGGAGCGGGCAGGCCGTCGCGCCCGACCGCAGTGCCAGCGCCTTCGAGGACCTTGGCCGCGAGAGGGGTGCGTTCGCCGGGCTCCAAGCGCACCCTCGCATCCGGCCGCGCCGGGGCGGCATTCTCCACCCTACCTTCGTAGTTGCGCCAGGCTTCCCGCCGCGCCCGCACCTCAGTGAACAGCTGCAACGCTCCTACTCCAGCACCCACCAAGCCGAGGACGTTGCCGGAGAGCGTGAAGAGCGCGATCGTGCTCGTACTGAACACCAAATCGGACGCTCTCTTTCCGAAGAGCCGGTACATCGCGTTCCTGGTAGCGGGGAAACCTTCCAAGAGCGTGATCACACCGGCAGCCGTAGCAAAGCTGGTTGGCGGTACCGGCGGTACCGTAAGGCCAAACAGTCGCCGGGCGCCGAGCAGACCGAGTCCGAGCGCTGCCCCGGTTGTGCGAACCGCGCTCTCTATCAAGGGTTCCCGATCGAGGGGATGTGTTGGCCGGTCCTCCCCCGGAAGCTGCGTCAGCTCTAAGTCGGTAATCTCCGAGAGCAAGTCTTCCAGCTGCACCTGGTGTTCGTCGAACTCCACCAACACTCGTCCGGTAAGCTGGCTGGCGCTCGCCCGGACCGACGGCCAACGCTCCAAACGCTCCACCACACGGTGGGCCAAATCCGGATCTCGATCCATACCTCGCACAGCGATACGCACCCTCCCAGCAGGACCGCGCTTCTCGCGTTGGACAGGTGGTGCCTCCGGCTCTTCCTCGCGCTCGTCTGTCTGCGGCTCTAGGGTCTGTACGGCCGTGAGTATGGTCTCGTCGTCTGTCACCTCTGGGTCGAACCGTACCAACACGTTACGGGTGAGCGGGCTCGAGCGTACCTCACGCACACCCCCTATCCGGCGTAGTGAGGTCTCTAAGCCGCGCTGCCCCCGCCCCTCCCAACCCGGCAGGTGCACTCGTACCCTCCCTGGGAGGGTGTGGACGATGCGTGGCTCCTCAGCGACAGCTAAGCTCATCTAGGCCTCTGATCTCCTACCCAGAACCTCCGAGTTGTTACTGCGAAAGGGCGTAGAGCGCGGCTCAGCGCCCCACTGATATCCTCAAGTCCCGTTTCAGCTAACGTAGCGTGAGGCTGCGCGAAACCCTGCGTCGGGGCGGCTTACGACTCGGCTCCCGCCTTCTTCTTAACGTCGCCTGCCGTTATCTGACCGCCTGATCCAGTCCCCTCTACCTCCCGAAGGTCCACGCTAAGCTCCTCGGCGTGGCGGCGGGCAGCAGCGGTGGCTTTGATGGGCTCCGCCTCTTCGTCGGGCTCGACGCCCTGCTCGGCTTCCGGCTCCCGCTCCTCCGTTTTGGGCGGAACCCCAGCAGTATCCGTACTGGTCCTTGCCTCGCCATCGGCCTCTTGTAGGTCTGATTCCGCCTTCTGTTGCTCCGCCGTCCCGCGGGCCGTCCTGCTCAGCCCCTCGTCGCTCTGACGCATATTTTGGGCTTCGGCCCACAGGTCCTCGGCCTCCTCACGGGCAAAGGCAGCGATCTTGGCGAGGCGCCTGCCGATCATCGACGCAAAGAAACCAGCGGTCCAGCCCGCGCGGTCCAGCAGCTCGTCAGCGCGCTCCGTAGCGGAGCGCTTCGAACCCTCACGCTGGCCTTCGGACATCAGGATTCGCTTCCGGCAGATCGAACGCTTCCGGCTGCCCCCCTTGCTCGCTCGGCGGCACTCCGTGCCACGCCCCCAGCACTGTCGGCGGCCCCTCGAACCACGCCCCCGGTCGTAGATGCGGCCTGTTGGGTGCCACGCCCAACCCCGCGCGCGGCGGTGGAGAGCGCGTCCCCGGCTATGAGCGCCCCCGCCACCCCGTATACCGCACCACGGCGCAAGACCCCCCGCACCCGCGGCGACAGAATGGCCGCGGTCACCGCGCTAGCAATGGCTACCTCGGGTCCTACAAAATCATCGAAATCCACCCGCATACTCCTTTCTCTAAACCAGCGATTTAACACTTATTTAACGTATATTTAACATTTGCTTTACAATTTAGCTTATCGGAAAACCAAGAACGTTTCAAGGCTCATAACGGCTTGAATGCTTAAAAAAATCGATGATCCAGGGGGTGCGAGAATCTGTAGCCCTAATTCCTAGAAACAGACTACCTTATCTTTCTAGCTCGATTAACTCGCCCTCGATACACCTCAAGGCGCTCCTCTTCTCTACCCGTGGCCCGCGAAGGGTCTTCCAACGACCAATGTAGGTGCCGCTTCGCTCTAGGAAACACTGGGAGCAAGCCTCGTTGGCTTCGTCGCCGACGGTTACAACCCAATCAAAGGACTCCTCCAGGTAACGCCCCAAGGTCTTCGACTCCTGCCCGGAGATATCTATCGCCAGTTCGGACAGCGCTTGCACCGCTAGAGGCCGGACGAAGGTTGCCTCCGTACCGGTGCTGTAGACCTCGAACCGATC
>JAFAPF010000149.1 GCA_019247245.1 Rubrobacter sp.
TTGGTATCGAAGTGACAGGAGGATCTGATCCCGGCCCTTCTTGCGAGAGCGTCATCTTCTTACCCCCCGTGCTCGTAAGCTACACCCGTCCCTCTGAGGGGAACACCTGGAAAAAATCGTAACGGACGAGGGACGGGCCAATGCAAGATAGCGCTCGTTGGAGCTGTTGTGACACTAACTCGACGGGGCACCAACGAAGCTATCTGTTAGGAGCATAAAGAAGAAGTGGGCTGGACTTCTGCTGTGTGCAGTGTGTGGTGTGTGTCGGAGAGGGTGCCAGCCCGAATAAAACAAGAACCAGGTTGGGCTTTTATTGTAGGAGGGGGATACTACAGCCCGGCAATAATATGTTGGGCCTCCCTTTTACCCTCCAAAGTAATCCCCGAAACACAGGAAATGGCCACAAACCCTCTCGAGACAAGGCTCCTGAGGGGGCCACCTAGTGGAGGTTAGCCCGCAGAAATGAGCAGGAGTCTTCGCACATTGGGGATTCTCCGAATAACTGTCTCAGAACCCAGCAACGTATACATCAGTGAGACACTTCTCTAGCTGTGTCAAACGGTACGGTATTTGGTACTAGCCCTGATCGTTGCGATTCGGAAGCTCAGAGCGTTAGGATCACCGCAACCAATACAATCAGCCCAAGTGGGATCAATGCTGAGCCAATCTGTGCGTTGGCTTCCTTCTTGATGAGGCGTGCCCGCGCAAAAGCGACGTCTTCCTGCGCCGGTGTCAATCCGACCGTTCGCCGGCCTGCGTGTGTGAACATGGCAACCACACTGAAGTACAGGCCAACCATCGCCAAGCCTATCGCTGAAAGAGCGAGCACTGGTGGGGTTGAAGTGAATTTGTCAAGCACTCCGGCCCCGGCTACAACAAGTCCGCAGGTCGGCACAAGAGGAGCAGTGCGTAAATTGATAGACGCTGCAGCCCGCTCAAACTCCTCAACCACAGCTTGGGTAGCTTGCTCTGCGGTGTCATCGAGCAGTCGCTGGCGCTCTTCAATCTGCTTTATTAGAGCGGCAAACGATGGAACCGCTTGCCCAGCAAGATATTTCGAACGGAACTGCACGATACCCTCATAGAGCGCTCGTGTCTCGACCTCGACGGAGGATGGCGAGGGTTCTTCAAGAGGAGGCATGTCAGCACGGTTAGTCATCCCTATTTTCTTCCCTTAGTATCGCCCCTAACTAGGGCAATGGTAAGCAATTTAGAAGAGAGGCACAACCTTTGATTGACCTAGAGCTGCTAAAGAGCTCTTTGAGAAGTGGCAAAAGGAAGGAGAAGGAGAGAGGCTTATTACCCTAGCTGGAGCAGAAGCGCTCGTATGCGTTGGTGATAGTACGTCTTCCAGGATCAAGGAGGATTTTCACCTATACTGCGAAGCGCCAATGAACACCATTGACACATTAGTCCACGCACGTTGGGTCATCCCCGTGGAACCCACAGGTGTCGTGCTGGAACACCATTCTATCGCCATAGAAGACGGCGCTATTCGAGACGTTTTCCCCACCGCAGAAGATCCTCCCCGTTACTCAGCGCGAGCAGTCGTTGACTTGCCCACGCATGCCGTGATACCCGGCCTCATCAACGCGCACACACACGCCCCTATGGGCCTGTTCCGCGGGCTGGCCGACGACCTGCCGATGATGGAGTGGCTGCAAAAACACATCTGGCCCGCCGAAGAACGCTGGGTAGGAGCTAAATTCGTGCGCGATGGGACGACCTTGGGCGTTGCCGAGATGCTGCGCGGCGGCACCACTTGCTTTAACGACATGTACTTTTTCCCCGACGAGGCGGCGCGCGTTGCCGAAGAGGCGGGTATACGTGCCTGCATAGGTTTAATTCTCCGTGATCTTCCCAGTGCTTGGGCGCAGAGCGTGGACGAATATTTGACCAAAGGCCTAAAGGTGCACGACGATTTGTGCGGCAGCAACCTTATCACCACGGCATTTGCTCCGCATGCACCTTACACCGTCTCGGACGCGCCGCTCGAACGCGTACGCACACTAGCCGATGAACTGGATGTTCCTATCCATATGCACGTGCACGAAACGGCTGGCGAGATCGCACAGGCGGAAGCTGCAACCGGCCTGCGTCCCCTAGCACGGTTAGAACGATTGGGTCTGTTGACGCCGCGCCTGCTGGCGGTGCATATGACGCAATTGCAGGCCGAAGAGATAGAGATACTTGCTGCGACTGGCGTACATGTCCTGCATTGCCCGGAATCCAACCTCAAACTCGCGAGCGGCTTGTGTCCGGTCGAGAAATTGGTGCGTGCTGGGGTCAACGTTGCTTTGGCTACCGACGGCGCAGCGAGCAATAACGATCTCGATATGCTGGGCGAGATGCGTACCGCTGCTCTGCTCGCCAAAGGCGTAAGTGGCAGTGCAGTAGCGTTGCCGGCGCCCATGGCGCTGCGCATGGCTACCTTGAACGGCGCCAAAGCCTTGGAATTGGAAGATCGCATCGGCTCCTTGCAGCGAGGCAAATCCGCGGATTTTGCGGCCATCGACCTTTCTGCGGTGAGCAATCAGCCGGTTTATGACCCGATTTCCCAGATCGTCTATACCGCGACTCGCGATCAAGTCACGGACGTATGGGTTGCGGGCAAGCGCGTGGTGCACGATCGCCACTTGACGACGTTAGATGAACCGACCATTTTGCAACAGGCAGCCAGTTGGTATGGCAGAATACTTAGGGTGTGTCCTCGCCTGTAGGACCAACGTTTTTGAGATAACCTCGCACCTGGATTCAAGAAGCACCCCGCCCCCTTAGCGCAAGCTCTTTAGCTGAAGTGGCTTCAACCAAGTAAAGACCTCTGCAATCAGCTTGACTTTTGGTACTTTGCGCCAAAGACACAAGTATCTTTGCAGGTGGCAGCGGCGTCTCCTGCTTCGGCGTATAATTGTAATACAAGCGACATCCCGTTGGGGAAAGGTGGGAGCAAGGAGGAGGTTACGTCATGCCGTTCGAGCCAACCCCCGAAGAGCTCTTGAAAATGGGCGAGGGTTTTTTCTATTGGCAAGGGATCCCCACGCTGCTTGGCTGCGAGCTAGAACAGGACCCTGCTAAGGCTGACATTGTCTTGGTGGGCCTACCGTGGACTAGCAATCTAATCGAGCGCACGCAATACCTCGGGCCGCGTGCGGTCCGACATCGCTCCAAGGCTTATCACCGCAAGCATCGCGAGTTCCAAGTCGATCCCTTCGAACTCGCGCGCATCAGGGATTTCGGCGATGTGCCTATCCAGACCCTGGGATTGCCTGATCAGGCGGTGTTGGAGGTCGAGCAGTTCTACGCTAAGCTGGATGGGGACGGTGCTGTGCCGTTCACGATCGGTGGGGACCACGCCTGCACGCTCCCAGTGCTGCGGGCGATCGCCGGACCGGGTTCCTGTCGCAAGGGGCCGATTGGCATGATCCACTTCGATTCGCACTCGGACACTTATGGAGCCGTCTGGGGTATCACCCACCACGCGGGAGCTGGCTTCAAAATCGGCAAGGAAGAAGGGTTAATCGATCCCGAGCGGTGCGTTCAAGTCGGGCTGAACGGTCCCATGTCCGATCTCGCGCAGGAAGATTTCTCAAAAGAGGCAGGCTACCGCTTGCTTCCGCTCACGGAGATTCGGGAGATCAGCGTCCCGGCTGCGATCGCAGAGATTCGTTGCGTGGTAGGCGAGGGGCCCACCTTCATCAGTTTCGATCTGGACGTCCTGACGCTCAGCGACGCGCCGGCGGTGGCCGACCCCGAGGCGGGGGGCCTGACGATTAACGAGGTGTTTCAGATGCTGCGCGGCTTCCGCGGGATGGAGGTGGTGGGCGGTGACATCGTCTGCTTCGTTCCCCACCTCGACCCGTCGATGATCACGGCCATTCACGCGAGCGCCATCATGCACGACATTGTCACGTTGATGGCCGAGGCCGTCGCGAGGAAGCGAGAGGAAAAGGAAACGCCGGTTGTTTCAGCCGCTCGGTGATGGGATACAGACCCAACAAAGCGCCGTAGTTGCCGGGTCGACACACAGAATTTCTGTGATTAAACGTCTCACTGGATAGTAACAGAGCTTGGACCTGGGTTCGTCTCGAAGGAACAGCGGGCTGAGCTCTTCGTATAATGTACGTTCTGCGGAGCGATAGGCTGTTTTAAGCTACTTCTTGTTGCTTTTTCGGTGCCTCTGGGAGTCAGAAACCCAACTCAGGAAGTGCTGCTCACTAGTCCTCTCGGTATTGCCTCTGAGCCAGCCAGAGGCCGATCCCTATTCTCAGCGCTGCATGCGCCCGCCTTTGTGCTGGGTGCTCGGCGAGCCAGACGACGGACTTGCGCAAAGGTTCGGGTCCGAAGACCCATAGCATGGCGCGCTGCCGGGGCGCGATGAGATCTAACACTCCGTGGCCAACGAGAAAGGCCGCGAGAAGATCCTTAGCCCTTTTTGCCCCCATATCGCGTGCTCCTTCCTTTCGCGCTAACTCCTCCGAGTGTACTCCTTGCCCATCTTCTGAACCACAACGGTTCAAGCAGAAACAGAAAGAGTATTCGCACATTGGGGATGCTCTGAACAGTGGTGTCATTGCTCTTTGTCCTCATTACTAAGGATCTTCAGAAACACACTAATGTCCACGATCCTGATCCCCTGATGCTTCCCAAGATCCAACAGGTCACGATCTTCAGAGACGACGTATTCAGCATCACCCAAAACAGCGGTTGCTAGGAACTTATTGTCCTTGGGGTCACGGGAGACTTGCGGGATGTTGTCTGCAGGTAGCTCTACTAGCTCTGCCTCAGAGAGC
>JAFAPF010000150.1 GCA_019247245.1 Rubrobacter sp.
ATAACGGTGATCCTGGGTTCCCGGGACGAGGAACAAGGCCTGACAGTGGCGGAGAGGCTCTCTGGTGAGGTGGCCGTCCCCGCCAGCTCGCCGTGACCGACGAGAAGGTCATTGATCGGCTTGTGGTTTTCGTTGAGCAGGAGTTCGGGCGGCTTGACATACTAGTGGTGAATAACGCCGGGATCGCGAACGACGGTGGCCAGCGTGGCGTGGACGCCGATCTTGACCGTGTGCGGGAGGCGCTCGAAGCCAACCCGTTCGGCGCGTGACGCCTGTGCGAGGCGTTCGTCCCGCTCATGCAGCGTCACGGCTACGGAAGGATCGTCAACATCTCCAGTGGCCTAGGGGCGCTCACCGATATGGGCGGCGGCTCTCCAGCCTACCGCCTCTCCAAAGCGGGCCTTAACGTTCTCACCCGCATCCTGGCCTCTGAGCTGCGCGGTAGCGGCATCCTCGTCAACTTTGTCTGCCCCGGCTGGGTCCGCACCGATATGGGCGGATCGAGTGCCTCGCGCTCGATAGAGGAGGGCGCCGATCTCCCGTCTGGGCTGCGACTCTTGAAGACGATGGTCCCGCTGGTGGCTTCTTCCGCGACCGACGCCCAATGTCCTGGTAAGCGAAGGGCAGCACTAATACAGCCAAGTTATGGGCGTATGGGGCCTGGGCTTTCCGTCATCACTGAGAGCACCTACGGAAGGTGGTAGTTCAGCGTAGAACGACATCCGTATTGTATAACGATGCAGGAAGAGCTTTAGACAGGCCTCGTGTATCTCGTCTGACTTGGAGAAAGCGAGCGTGTTTCTAACGAAACGAGCCAGACGCTGGCCAGGTATTATTCTACCTCTACACTCTCCTTGCTACCGCCTTATGGCATTCCTGCGGGCTAACTGCCCGATAAGACTCCCAGAAATCGCTTTAGCAGCATCCAAATTGTAGCTTTGATACATCACCAGCCCAACACAATCGATTGTGCTCAAGTGATCGGGTGGTTCGGCTCGCAAGTTATCAAGGCTGACTAGGAGCACGGCGCCTATCATGGCGGTTCAGATTATCGTGTCGCCGGTTCGTCGTCGGCTACTGGGCTCATCATCGAACAGCTATTCAATCTTCTGGTGGCACAGGAAAGAAGCAAGGGCTTAACGATAACGCCTACCCGCACCTATCGCTGATAGAGGTGGGACTACGAGCGGGATAGAAGGATTCCATTTCGGGTTAAACCGAGCCGGAAGATGCGATATCATTGAGAGTAGTTGTGATGCTTGATCGCTTTATGAATATGAGACGCAATCACGCGCAAACCATCGTACTACACGTGAGGGTGTGATCCTGTGGAGAACCGTACCGAGAGCCAGTTCTACGGTCCCAACCTCGGCTACGTCCTGGGGCTCTATGAAAGATATAAGAAAGATCCTGACTCCGTAGACGAGCGCACGCGGAGTTTTTTCGAGGGGTGGAGCCCACCCGAAGCAGGGGGCGATGGTTCTGTCGCCGTCGCCGAGGTTCCCAAGGTGAACGTGGACAAGGTCGTTGGGGTGGCCAAGTATGTACGGTCCATCAGAGACTTCGGGCACCGGGCAGCCCAGCTAGATCCTCTGGGCTCTCCGCCTCCCGGAGACCCAACGCTCGATCCCAGCTTTCACGATATCAGCGAGGATGACCTCAAAGCCCTACCGGCAAGCATAGTCAACGCTCCGGGGGTAGGTCCGATCCCGGAGCGCACGAACTGTGCGCTGGAAGCTGCCGAAGAGCTCAAGCGCATCTATTGCAAGACCACCGGCTATGACTTCGGCCACATCCATATCGCAAAGGAACGGTTCTGGCTCAGGGACGCGGTCGAGTCGGAGCGCTTTAATCGGGTTCTGGAAGGTGAGGCTGCAACAGGGCTTCTCGAAAGCCTCACGCGGGTCGATATCTTCGAGAAGTTCCTGCACAAGGCATTTCTCGGGCAGAAGCGCTTCTCCGTCGAGGGTTTGGACATGGTGATCCCGATGTTGAACTTGCTCGTCCGCTATGCCGCAGATAAAGGGACGCCTGAGGTGGTCTTGGGGATGGCGCACCGGGGTCGCTTGAACGTCCTGGCGCACGTCCTGGACAAGCCGTACTCGAAGATCTTCGGGGAGTTCCAACAACCGGACAGGGGCGAGAAGCCGGCAGTCGCCGACCGGTCAGGCGATGCCTGGGTCGGAGACGTGAAGTACCACCTCGGCATCCGGGGCTTCCAGCTTGCGGACGAGGATGCCGATCAGAAGGTCCTCATCAACCTAGCGCCGAACCCGAGTCACTTGGAGCACGTCAACCCGGTGGTCGAGGGCATGGCCCGAGCCGCCCAGGAGACGCGAGATGACGCGGGGCCACCAAAGCAGGACGAGGAGGCGTCGCTTCCGATACTCATCCACGGGGACGCCGCGTTCCCAGGTGAGGGGATCGTGGCAGAGACCCTTAACCTCTATAAGTTGCCTGGTTACAAGACCGGCGGCACCATACACATCATCACTAACAACCAGCTCGGTTTCACTACCGAGCTGGATGACGCGCGCTCGACGACCTACGCGAGCGACTTGGCGAAGGGGTATGAGATCCCGGTGATCCACGTCAACGCCGACAACCCGGAGGCGTGTCTGGCGGCGATAAGGTTTGCCTATGCCTACCGCGAGGAGTTCCACAAGGACTTCGTGATCGATCTCATCGGGTACCGGCGGTTCGGCCACAACGAGGGCGACGAGCCGGCCTACACCCAGCCCACGATGTATGAGGAGATCCGCTCCCACCCTTCGGTGCGTGAGATCTGGGCAGAAGAGCTCGAGAGACGCGGTGTAATCTCCGAGTCAGAAGCCGAGGTAATGGTCGACGAGATCTGGGGCCAGATGGAGGAGATCCGCAAGGACCCCGATGAGGAGATAGCCGAAGAGGATCTCGCCACCGACGAGCCCTACACGCCGCTCGTTGAGGTACCGGAGACGGCTGTCTCTGCCGAGAGGCTGTCCGAGCTCAACAAGGCCCTGCTAGAGCGTCCCGAGGGCTTCAACGTCAACCGTAAGCTCGAGCGCCTGTTCCAGAAGAATCGTGGCGAGCTCAACGGCGACGGCGGCGGTATAGACTGGGCACACGCCGAAGTGCTGGCTTTCGCCTCGCTCTTGGAGGACGCCGTCCCGATACGCC
>JAFAPF010000047.1 GCA_019247245.1 Rubrobacter sp.
CCCGATATGCTTGTCGTCCTACGATAGGGTCAATCTTTATGGCGCACGCTGTAGCGGTACTTTGTTGAGGCGGGCCAAAAGTCCCGATTGTGCCCCGAGAGAGCCTTATCATAGGGTTCGATTTAGGCGGATTTACAGGGATCGCGCAAGCGCGTTCGAAGTGCTCCCAGCCCTTAAACCCTCTTCCAACAAAGTACCGGTAGAGAGGGCGAACGAGACGGCCGCGGAGATTGCGCACTCTAGAGCGTTGGCTGTGGGGATCGAACGGTTCATCGACACCGGACCCCTCTCTTCGCCCGTCCCCAAACATATCTCACACCATGCGCGCGACTCCGCGGTTTCCTCAAGGGCGGTTCCAAGCTACGCCCGTCGCGCGGACCCCAATGTTCACGCCTTGTATACCGAAAAAGCGCAGGTTCGCGCCATGTTTGAGCGGAGGCTTGGAGGGTACCGTATACTTTTTAACCAAACTGTCCCCCGATGGTTTGGAGAAGCCGCGATCGAGTCCAGGGAAGATCGCTTGGCCGCAGGATACTACCGGCGGACGTATAGGAGATTTAATGATCGAGTTTAGGGGCGTCAGCCAGACTTATCCCGGCTCCTCGCGGCCCGTCGTCAACGATCTCTCCTTCGAGTACTTCGAAAGAGAGATCTGCGTTCCGGTGGGTCCTTGTTACGGCAAGACGACGAGCATGCCTATGGTCGACCGCCTGATTATGCTCACGGACGAAGCTAACCCGGGGATAGAGACATCCTCAACTCCGTCTCCGAGACCCTCGACATCGATACCGTGCGCGAGCTCAACGGCCAGGTGGACCTGGATCAGGAGGAGCCCAAAGACGTGGCGCGGGGCTTCCTCCAGGAGCAGGGCCTGATCTAGGGGCGCCGTGACGGCCCTAGTCCGCATAAAGCCTGAGCTGATCACCGCCCACCGCCTGCGCATGGAGATGATGAACCTCGACGACGAGGACATCGAGAACACCATCCGCATGAAGGGCTGGGCGTGGGTCCTGGCCCGCCGCAGTTGGGTCTACGCCGGCGAGCCGGACTTCATCTACCGTCAGATCCGGGAGGTCATTATCGGCCTCCCGGACATAGAGTTCGACCCGCAAGCTATCGAGGAGAGCATCCGGAACGTCGAGGCCAAGGCTCGCAACCCCGAGGAGCGCGAAGAGGGACGCGCGCTTCTCAGGCAGGCCTTCGAGAAGACCGGCCAACTAGAAGAAGCCGAAAGGTTCCTCTGAGAGGGCTGACCCCGGTTGGTCTCGCAGAAACGGCAATCGGATCGAAAGCTTACCGGGAAGCGAGCGAACTACGCGGGGGTTTAGTGCCCCATCCCTGGTGATCCTCGACGAGGCGTCGCGGGTGGAGGGTACTTGTACTACTCTATGTGCCCCTTTTGGCGGTCAGCGGTGGGGCGCTTATGATGCTTTGCACGCCGCACGGCCGGCGCGACGCCTTCTTTGAGGCGTCCCGGAACGGCGGCGACGAGTGGGAGCGCTACACCGTCACCGCCGAAAACTGTCCGCGCACCCCGCCCGACTTCCTGGAGGCAGAGAAAAAGGGCATGCCGGAGTCGCGGTTTTTCCGTACGACGTGCTCCTGGGGGCTCTCACCGACGAGATCGAGCCGTTCGAGCTCGAGGAGGACGAATAGACATGAGGTTTCTGGTAAGCGCGGACCTTGGGTAAGCGGTCGGCTACACAGCCATCGCCGTTAGCGATCGGATACTAAAGCCCGCAGGCGAAGCAGAAACCGATAGGGTCTTCGACAACGTGCGCGGGCATTTCCCGGGTTCGTATCCCGCCGACCGGTGGAGCAGCACTAACACCTCAGACGCCTGGCGCGGGCTCCCTTGCTCACGCCCTATACCAAAATAGCCGAACGCCTCGTAAAGCTAGTGAGGCTCCTGGGAAGCGGAGAGCGAGAACCGTACCGTAGAGGAGGTCGAGGTCGGATTGGCGGTGAACGCCACGGGCGTCGGTCGAGGCGTCGCGGACATCCTCGTCAAGGAGGTCGAAGAGAACGTCGAGCGGGGCAAACCCCGCGTGCGCTTCTTGCCCGTGGTCGCGACCGGCGGGGACGCCGCTACCCTGGGCGGCGGGTTCTACCGCGTGCCCAAGCGCGACCTGATCCACGCGGGGGTCGTCGCGTTCCAGGACGAGCACCTGAAGATCGGCCGGGACGTGGAGCTAAAGGACGTGCTGATAAACGAGCTCCTCAACTACAGGCTCACGTTCAGCACGAAGACCGGCCACGACACCTACGAGCCCTGGCGCGAGTCCGAGCATGATTATTTGCTCTTCGCGATCTGTCTAGGGACTTGGGGCTGGGAGCGCGCCATTAAGAGAGTGGAGTACGTGCGGTTGGCCCCGCCGCCCCGCTAGTCGAGCCGTAAAGGCTCACCCCGATTCCCGGGGGGACCCCGGCAGGATGTTCAGCGCTTTTTTTGTGAGTCGGATCGAGAAGGGTGGTCCGGGGGCAGCTTCTTAGCTACCTTCTTTAGGTCG
>JAFAPF010000128.1 GCA_019247245.1 Rubrobacter sp.
TTTTCCGAAACTGGCAATAGTCTCCTCTACGAGCTTCTCCACCTCGTTGGGCTTTGTCACGTCCGCAGCGATGCTCAAGGCGTAGCCGACTTGCTCTACCTCGCGGATGGCCGCTTGCAGATCCTCTTCTCCGCGAGCGCAGAGGACGACCTGGCAGCCTTCCTGTGTCAGCTCCAGGGCAATCGCCTTCCCTATACCCTTGCTAGCTCCAGGGACGATCGCCACCTTATCCCTCAGACCCAGATCCATAAAGCCTTGTTCCTTTCCTTTGCGGCGAGCGCAAGTTGCCCCTAGCGAAATACGACCAAGAGTCTATCCTCTAGGAGCTACTGCAGCCTTCGTCAACCCATTCTCTGAAACTTTATGTATTCTCGAAACGCGATATGGGTGATGCCGGTAGTAGCTATTCCGCTCGCTACTTCCTTCTCGAGCTACACTCGGTAACACGGAACTCTTTTATACCGTATCGTGACCCTCTCTCAGAAGGCGGGCCACCCGAAAAGGGTCCGAAGAGATGACGGGAGCAGCATAGAACTCCATGGCGCCTATGTCCGACGTACGGTTCGCCGGGTCACCCCGATCGACTACCCAGATCACGGTGGGAAAGGAGGACCAATCCTCCTCGGTAGAAGAGGTGGGCGGTATATAGAAGGCGACGTTGAAGGACGAGACGCTGAGGTTGCGCGTATATCGCTCTAGAACACTAGCGAAGAAACGGCGTAGTGGCTTCCCAAGGTTCGGGCCGAGAAGCACTACCTCTTTCTCCTTTGCGGGTGTGAGGCTGGCGAACCCGCGAACGCTCGAGGGGCTCCCCGGAGGAGGTGGGATCGCAAGTCCCAGAGCTTCGTGTGCTCTGAAGAGGTCCGAGAAGTAGTCCGAATCGTATTCGCTTTTGTAGCTTACGGTCACCCGCCGAAGGCGCTCGACCTTCGGGTAGTGCGCTCCCCGAGCGGCGGCGACCTGGGCATGGCCATGGACCACAGAGCTCCCGGCCCGCCAGAGGCAGTTCCACATGAGGAACGGGTACTTTGCCTCCGGGTCTTCTTCAAGGGCCTTGCTCGTCCATTCGAGGGCCACAGAGACGTAGTCGTCCACCTTCTCCGGCGTGAAAGCGAGCGGGTCGTGATCGTCGAAGATGACGAGGCCGTGGAAGCCATCGTACTTGGCCACGTTCGAGGCCGTAATCGAATGCGCACCTCGAACGCGACCGAAGACATCCGAAGGCGTTCCCTCTTCGGGCACACAGAACGGGTCCCCCTGGCTGTCTTCGATCTCGCTCCGCAGAAGGTGCGGGCCGGAGTCAGAAGCATCGAAGGGGCGTAAGGCGCGCAACTCGTTGAAGAGGGCACCTTCAAGGGTCAGGCGGTTGGTAACCCGTACTATCTTCTGTTCCCGTACAGCGTCCACGGAACCGAAGTTTTCCTCCACCCACCCACGCATCCCCTCCGGCACGTCCAGACGACCAATGTTGGAGATCACATCAAACAGACGCCCTGCGAGCGCACGCTCTTCCGGTGGCAGCCCTCCTAGCAGCGTATCGAGATCCGTTATCCTCCGCTTAAACAGGTCGTCGACGCTCAAGCCGTCCAAATGGCCCACCTACCCACTATAAGCCCCACAAGCCCTTGCAAGTGTCCAGGATCAGCTGTCGATATTTTCAGGCAAGTCTTCGAAAGAGATCTCGCGTCTCATGCGCTCGTACGAGATTCGTCCATGGCACTAGACGCTATTCGCTGCTGCGAGTGGGTCTTCGCTCATGGCCAGATAGAGGCACTTCCGGGATTTCTCCACCGACAAGAGGCCCGTGAAGACCGCGTTGTAGCGTTCGGCAGTCACACCGCCGTCGTAGATTCACACATAGCGGGGAACGCTGTTCGCCAACAGTCGCTCCCAGCTGTCTAGAAGGCTCATGCCCGAATTGTATTGTCCCAGCTCCTACTCGCATCGCGGACACGAGAAAAGGGGCCGGACGTTTCCGGCCCCCGATACTGGCTGCTGAAAGTCGGCTGCTACTTAGCGAACTGTTCTCTTCCGGTCGAACCAGGAAGATCCCGGTGCGGGTCGTCATCAGCGTCGTTGTATTGGTTGAACTGCTCCTCCTCGGTCGAGCCGGTCAGGGCGGTGGTGGAGGAGACACCACCAGAGATGACCCGGGTCACATCGTCGAAGTAGCCGGCACCAACCTCGCGCTGGTGTTTGGTCGCGGTGTAGCCGTGCTCCTCGGCGGCGAACTCGGCTTGCTGAAGCTCGGAGTAGGCGGCCATGCCCCGGTCGCAGTAGTTGTGGGCGAGCTCGAACATGGAGTAGTTCAAGGCATGGAAGCCAGCGAGGGTGACGAACTGGAACCTGTAGCCCATCGCTGCGATCTGTTCCTGGAAGGTGGCGATATCCTCTTCAGAGAGCTTCATCTTCCAGTTGAACGACGGTGAGCAGTTGTACGCCAGGAGTTTTCCGGGGAACTCGGCGTGGATGCCATCGGCGAACGCCTTCGCCTGCTCTAGGTCGGGCGTGGAGGTCTCGCACCATATGACATCCGCGAAGGGCGCGTAGGCGAGCCCGCGAGCAATGTCCTGATCCAAGCCAGCCTTCGTCCGATAGAAGCCCTCCACGGTACGCTCCCCGGTGAGGAATGGTTGGTCTGCGGGGTCCACGTCGCTCGTGATGAGGTTCGCCGCGTCGGCGTCGGTGCGAGCAACCATGATCGTCGGAACCCCCGCCACATCCGCCGCGAGCCTCGCGGAGATGAGGTTCCTTATGGCGTGAGATGTGGGAAGC
>JAFAPF010000197.1 GCA_019247245.1 Rubrobacter sp.
GGACCGTTTCGTTTTTGGTTACCGTCGCGCAGATACCGCCACGACCCTTTAGAGCCTGCGTCATACCCGGTTCGGTAAGCCGTTCGATGTACCGGCAAACCGAGCGCGGCCCCCGATGCTCGAATACGGCCTCCCCGACACGGAAGCGCTCACCACGACGCAACGTCTTCAGGGTTATCCCTCTAGTGACGACGTTGCGTCGATGCTCACCGTTCTTCACGCCCACGTTGGTCTCTCGTTCGATGTCGCCGAGATCCTCGGCTGCTATAAAGGTTACCTCACATACCCTGCCGAAGCGGCTCCAGTGTCCGGTCCCGGTACAGTAACGGTCACCCTCTAGACCGCAGCCGTCGAGAGCGGTGGTCACCTGGATTGCCTTCATCGGTGCCCCACCTTCTGGGGCAATGAATAGACCTTCCACGAAGCCCCCCATTACCAGCGCTCCTTTAAATCTTGTTCCACTTTCAGGAGAGGTTCTCGAGCATCCTGGCACAGTAATATCGTATCTTTGTCATCTTTTTTCGCGGTGAAGTGGTTGGGTTGAGAACCGTGCCACAGGCCCTTGAAGCAGCCTTTCGCGATCACTACAGGTTTTCTGGTCCCCGTTACGGTCGTGCTAACGTGCTCTTGGCGATCAGCAGGCTCGTCAACTTCCCCTGCGGAGACTAGAGGTAAGCTGAGTATGCTGATAGGCAACCTGGGGGTCCCCATCCTCGGCAAGAACGTCGTTATCGCCGTTCTCGCCCAGACGCACATCCTGATCGCCGGATGCATCCTCAAGGATGCGCTGCGGTTGGGGTGGAGATCGTCGCTGTGACCCACGGTCTCACCCACTGGAAGTTACGCAACACCAAACTCTTATCCCAGCCACATCGTGGGCGACCTGTATACGCTGCCCACGGTGACGCGCTACCTCAGCGGCATTTCCTAGCCAGCCTCGGGGCAGGGGAGCGAATCTGGTCAAACGGACTAGGGTAAAGGTTTTCCGTTTTGTCCACGAGTACGAAGGGTCTTGCTCGGCGACCAACCACGCGGACTTCGGGCTCCTTTACAGCTTCATGGGCGCGGGGAGAGGTTCGGGGCCTTCTCTGAGGCGATCTCAGACGTCTCCTGCGGACGCTCACGAGGCCGCAGAGGACGCTAATCTTGCAGCGCAAGCTCGTCCATCGGCCAGCCCTGCAGCCGCGCTCCCGCCTCATACGTCGACTGGGCAAAGTCGAGTATCTCCCGCTCGGGGTCGGCGGCGGAGCGCACATCGTCGTAGGAGAGGAGGAACTCCCCCAGCTGCAAATCATAGCTGGCCCTTTCGGGCGAGACGGGCTGGTCTGAGAACCCAGGCGGCTCTGGGAAGGTGTAGGAGTAGAAAGCGGCGTCCACTTCGCGCATCCCCTCATCAGCGGGGAAGGTGCCGCCGGGCCAGAAGCCCAAGCTGCTGAGCTCCGCATTGTAGCTGAACCGCGTGATCACATCGGCATCTGAGTCGGGTAGCGCCGCTCGACCGGAGAAGCGCGTGACGGCCAGATCAAATGAACCCCAGTAGAACTGCACAGGGCTGCACTTTCCTGAAAAACGCGCCCGAAATTGCTTGAAGACGGCATCTACTCGTCGCAGGACCTGCCAGAAGCGGTGAGCATATGCTGGATCATAGGTCAACCGCTCGTCGTGCTCAAAGGGCACGGGGTTGGCCACCTCGACCGGGACAGGCCAGATCTCGACGGCAACACCCAACTCCTCTAGAGTGTTCAGTATCCGCGCATAGAAGTTTTTGACCGCTGAGCCCAGCGGAATGCGCCGAACCTCACCCTTGCTGGTCAAGATAACGAGCTCGTGTTCGAAGAAATCGAAGTCGAGCTGGAAGCTCTTATCGGCGTGGCTGATCGGCGAGGTTGTCAGGCCGCGTGCGGTGAGGTAGAGCGGCACCTGCCACCAGTGGTTAGTCATGGGGCTGGACTCGAGTCGGACCTTGCCGACTACTTGCGAGTACATGTGCAGAGTGGTGTATGTTTCGTGCCACTCGCCAAGCGGTAGGGCAGGCCACGTCTCCTGTTGATGCATGCTCAAGACCTCCTATCGATCGGAGTAGAGGAGTGGACATCGGCGAGTCCAACACGGTGGAGCCGTTCGGTCCGCTCGTAGAGTGTTTTCATGAAAGGTCGAATCCTCTGGCATGTATCTTCGGTTAGGTCGCCGTTCTCATGGAAGCGCTCGTAGAAGTTCGGGATCATCATATCAGGTTCGGGCGTCGCGCAGGCCGGGCCATGCAAAAGGATCTGTCTCAGGACCATCTGCCCCCGGGCTGTGCCTGCTCCCGAAGGGCTCGCGCCCGCGATGCCAACCGGCTTGTGTTATTAAGGGCGAGGGAGAGCGCAAGCACCAACCTAGCGCAGTGCTTATGACCCCCGGTATAGCGTAGTCGTACTCGGGGCTTGTTGCTATGAGCACCGCGTCGTAGGCACGGACCTTCTCCTTGAGCTCGCACACCGGCTCCGGATCTCCTTCAGCCTCAACGTCGATCTTGAGGTATGGGATGAGCCCAAGGTCGAAGCTCTCGCAGGCCGTGCCTTGCCGGCAGACCTCACGGGCAGCGCGCAACAGCCCTTGGTGGATCGAAGCGCACCTGAGACTCACCGCGAGAGTCCCAGCATCTTGAGGTTCGTCTCGCTCAAGTCCTTCTCACCCCGCCTTCTAGGGTGGTCCTCCCGATTGCGTTCTTCCGTTATGGATCACTTTCCTCCCTCTTTAGTAGCTTTTCGCTTCTTATGGCTTCTTATGTACTGGATAATGACACTAATCTAGGTCCGGTGCATCTCCAAGAAGCAGCGTCTTTGTATAAGCTTGTGTCCAAGAGGTTAGCGTTTTCAGGCTATCTAAGAAAAGACCGCTACATCAAGAGGTTTGCAAGAGACGACTGGCAAGGATGCTTAGAGCGTGCAAAGGGGAGCGCAACCTTAACACAACCACCCTTAGAGCAGCCTCATCCGACCCGGCGGCCAGAAAGTAACAAACGCCTCTCCCTCAATATCCTCAGCCGGAAGCGCCCCAAAGAAGCGCGAGTCTCGAGAGTTGGCTCGGTTATCACCCAGCACGAAAACCTTGCCTTCAGGCACACTAATGGGACCAAAAGAGCTTAGGTCAGGAAGCTGGTGGTTGACGTAAGGCTCCTCCATGGCTACTCCGTTTACCAAAAGTGTGCCGTTAGCAAGGGCGATTGTGTCCCCGGGTACGCCTACAATACGCTTTATTAGATCTTCTTGCTCACCTTCAATGCTCTTGAAGACGACAATATCGCCGTGCTTGGGCTCTCTTAAACGGTAGACAAACTTATTGACGAAGATTCGATCGCCGACCTCAAAGGTTGGGAGCATACTCTCTGAAGGGATATAGAAAGCCTCTACAACGAATGGACGCACTACGCCGAAAACCAAAGCAAAGGTGACAACTAGTATGAGTAGGAACTCCCCAACGCCACCTATAGAAGATTTCCTTTTGGGAGTAGCCAATTTTATCCTTCCTTCAGCTTCGCCTAGTTGACCTTCACCTAAACTAACCATCTCTAAGAGAAAAAGTCCATCTCCTCTACAGCGCGTGTCAAATATCGGTCTGATTCATAGTATGCGTAGCCTCGGTCTACGACTTGGCTGATAGGAACACAATCACACCGCTTGTACGAGATGGCTATTGACACCACCTATCGTTCATCAGTCCAACAATGATGAAAAGTGTGTAGGTGGCTGCGTACTTCCCTGGGTACAAACCTGCTGTGATCCTTTCCGCTCTCTGCCGTATCCGACAGAGACCATCATTGTCCGTTGGCGGTTGCGCTCAATTCCGCGATCCTTTCGAAGGCATTAGGACCATAGAAGCCACCGTGATAACAGAGCACGTAGTCAATTTGGTAGCCGGTTAGCTTCCTGAGCGAGGCCTTAGCCCTTTCCATATCTGGGGTGGCCCACTCGCTCGGCCCAACCAACTCACCCTCTTCAACCCTCAGCTCGTCTCCTGCGATCAGAAGCCGTGCTTTTTTGACAAACAGGCTGAGGTGCCCCGGCGTGTGGCCGGGCGTATGTATAGCTTCAATGCCACCGTGAAAAGGCAACTCTTCACCGTCACGTATAGTGCGGTCAACTTTTCCCGTGGGGGGCGTAGAAAAGATTCGTTCAAGTTGTTGTTGTTGCGGTTCGGGCAGAGATTCCATCATTTGGGCCATGCGCTCCCGATTCATCTTGATCAAGGATTTGTCACCTTCGATATAGGGTTTATCTTCCTCGTGAGCTAGGACCTCGATCTTACCCTCTCGAACACGGGTGATTTCCGGCAACCCTCCTATATGATCGATGTCTTGGTGGGTCAGAATAATCCGGCGAAGGCTCTCGAAGGAAACGCCCGCGTTTTCTATCTCCCATCTTACGGCATCCAGTGATCCCGGAATCCCAGTATCGACCAGCGTGGTCTCATCCAAGTCCCATAACAGCGCGGGATAAATGATGGTGTTTTGACCCATGAGGTTCATGCGCAACTCAAGGGCTTCAATGTTTTCTGCGATCCTCATAAGCACTTAAGGCTTTGCACCTCTACACACCTCCCTGCCAACCATTTCCACGCGCTGGCTAATTGTATAGCTCTACTTCATCCGGTTCTGGTTGTGCTTGGCTGCTTTAGCCTGCTTCAGTCCTTTGGGCATCTCCTAATAGGACCTGATGTGGTAGCCTCGGCGTTCTTCCACTCATTCCTTTTGTCAAAGAAACTTCTTCATGTGCTATGAGCGCGCCTTTGCTGCGCCTCGAGGTCACGGGCAAAGCCTGTAAACCACGGCTTCGAATCCCCAGATCACTTCTCCGGCCGCAACTTCGGCCGCAATCTTAGAACAGAACTGGCAGGCGCGCGAACCCCCGCAGGAAGCTACCGCCCCAGTTCACCTCCTCGGCGGGAACAGCCAACCTCAGCTCCGGGAATCGTTGGAACAACGTAGTGAAAGCGACCTGCCCTTCAACGCGCGCCAGCGGCGCTCCTAGGCAGACGTGAATACCCTTGCCAAAAGCTACGTGCCGGTTGGCATCGGCCCGGGTGATATCGAAGACGTCCGGGTTTGCGAACCGCTCAGGATCCCGGTTGGCTGAGGCCAGGCTAACCGTGGCTTGCTCCCCGGTCGGGACCACCGTGCCGCCCACCTCGACGTCTTCCTTGGCGATGCGACGTCCGATGAAGTCGACCGGCCCCCAGTAACGCAGCGTCTCCTCGACTACCCCCTTGGCTAGCAGCTCGGGGTTCGCCTTGAGCTTCGCCAGCTGGTCGGGATGGGTCAGCAGGGCGACGACACCGTTGCCAACCAGGTTCACCGTGGTCACATGTCCGGCTAGGAACAAAAGGAAGACCGTCGAGAGGATCTCTTCCTCGTCGAGCATATCGCCGTCCTCTTCAGCGTGGACTAGGCGACTGATCATATCGTCGGTCGGGGCCTGGCGCTTACGTTCGAACAGGTCCTTAAGGTAGTCGATAAACTCTCGCAGCCCTGCCCGAGTCTCCTCATCTAACTCCTGACCCCGGCGACGGTCGGCGCTGATTAGGTTCTCCGTCCACCCCCGGATGGTCTCGCGATCCTCGCGCGGGATGCCTAGCAAATCGCTTATTACAGTGACCGGAAACGGGTAGGCGAACGTCTCGATCAGGTCCATTCGCCGGTTAGGGGCTACCTCGCCACGCTTGGCGGCGTCGAGCTCAGCTTGGTCCAAGAGATCGTCCACGATCTGCTGGATGCTCCCCCGCAACGCTTCCATACCCCGTCCCGTAAAGCCCGGCTGGACCAGCTTGCGCAACCGCGTATGGTCGGGTGGGTCGAGCAAGATGAGGCTACGAGATAGCGGCCGGAACTCCTCTGGCATTTGGGGTTGCCTCTCTAGCTGCTCCTGAGACATCCCGGAGCGGAGATCAACCGAGAAGCGGTCGCTGAGTAAGGTCGCGATGACTTCGTCATAGTGGGTGACGAAGAAAGTTTCGCGCCTCCCGAAGAACCCTCGCTGCTCCTCCTCGCCGTCACCCGACGCCTCCTCTCCCCCCTCGCCGATGCCAGCGAAGCGGACACGGGAGACCGGCCCCTTCGCCCGTAGGTCGGCGTAGATATCGTAGGCGTCAGCCATGAAGTGCGGATCTGCTATGTCCAACTCCACCTGTTCCGTCGCACGTGTCTCCTCCTCGCGGCTCGTGTTCGCTCCAGCGCCGTCCTTGCTCGTCGATTGCGAGACAACCGCGTCTTTGTCTTTGGGATCGAAGGCGTCCACATGTGGTAACTCGGTCAAAGCATCCTCCTTTTCTAAGCCCCTACGCTCAACTAGGGGCAGATTGGCATTCGGGTTGGCGAGTTAGACCCCTAACCAGCTCTAGCAAATTACTGCGAACCCTATTTCTATGTATCAGCTTTCCTAGAGGCTGGTGCATCTCCTCTACGGTTAGCATCCCAGATAAGACCCAACGCTGGCGATCAGGTGGTAAGTCAACGGGTCGTACAAAGCGTTCGAGGTCTATTATGCTCTGTTCCCACTCTCTCAAGGCGCTAGGATCATTTCTCGCCTTAGACGCCCCTATAAAGGCTAATTCACGCTGAATAGCTCCCCGCCTCATTAACGGCAGGCTATCAAGCCAATTCGCGATGTTTAGAACATGCTCAGAATGTGCTGCATAGAGCCGCAGCTCCGGATAACGCTGCAAAGGTGCTTGGAAATCTTTGGTAGCCGGGGGGAGACTCGAGGCAGCAGCGAGCTCTGTAGGCTCTTCGCTGGCGCGACCGTTAGCAATCTGTATGTCCATAACCAGATACCTTTGGGGCAGTGGATCACCGACCCTGCCATTCATAGTGGGGGTTGAAGTACAAACTCCTTCCGACACGCTCTCGTTCGTGCTGCGCATCTCCTGATCGGCGAAGGTCGTGTTGCGAAGCGGCAGCCCTTTGATGAAGAGCGTCGCTAGAAATGCCCCAGCTAGGATGGGGAGGCCGCCAACGAATACCGTGTGTATCGCCGCGGCAAGGCCCTCACGGATACCGATCGCAATGGCAGGTGGGAGCTGGACAAGAGTGGTTGGGTCTAACACCGCTCCTACTTCCGTTCCACCGGAGAACTGTTCGGCCTGTGAACTATTCAAAGCCTCATTAGGTAGGTACTTGGGTATCTCAGTTGTCATCCTGCTAGCCATTATGGTGCCGATGGCCGTGCCAAGTGTGGCTCCAAGCGAGCGGGAGAGCTGTGTAATTGACGTGGCGACACCAAGGTCTGGGCGTGAAATGGCGTTCTGGACGACGAGAGTGTACGTTTGCAACACCCCCCTAGGTCAAGACCAGTGATCACCATTGCGATCGTGAGTTCGGTCTGCGTCGAGCCGTATTCAAGGCGGGTGAGCAGATAGTAGCCCACCCCCGTTATACTCGTCCCCGCAAGCAAGAATCCTTTGTAGCGCCCAGTTCGAGTGATGAGCCTCCCGACAAGGATACTGACCAGTATCATGGAGGTGGTGAGCGGTATAAGGACGGCGCCCGAGTTTGTCACGCTCACACCGATGACCCCTTGCGCGTAGATGGGGATGAAGAAGATGGAGCCGAACAGGGTCATCGCAACGGCCATGTTCGAGAGGGTGAAGACGGAGTTCTTCCAAAGCCTCAACGGTAGCACCGGCTCATCGGCGTAGTTCCCGTTGATGACGAATGCAGTCAGACTCACTACGCCTGCAATGTACAGCGAGATAATCTGCCAGGAACCCCACGAATACTGCGTCCCTCCCCTCGAGGTCGCAAGCAGCACAGCGGAGAGAGCAAGCGCTAAAGTTACGAAGCTCACATAGTCAAGGGAGTACCTCCTAGAGATGTGGGGAAGATGGAAAAATGTGACGATAAACAGGAGTGCCGCCACACCTATGGGTAGATTGGTAAAAAAGAGCCACCGCCAAGAGAAGTTGTCGGTGATCCAACCACCGGCTAATGGACCAGCGATCGAGGCGACGCCGAAGACGCCACCCAGATACCCCATGTACTTGCCGCGTTCGCGAGGGCTTATGATGTCGCCGATTATCGTCTGGGAGAGCGACATAATGATACCCATCCCCAAGCCCTGGATAGCTCGGGCTCCAACGAGCCACCAGAATCCTTGTGCCGCCCCAGCAAAGATGGAGCCGGCCATGAAAACGACGAGTCCAGCGATGTAGAACCCGCGCCGGCCATACATATCGGAGAGCTTGCCAACTATCGGGATGACCACCGCCGAGACTAAAAGCGTCGAGGTCGCGATCCAGCTGTAGTGCTCGATCCCACCAAGCTCAGCCCCGATCACCGGCATGGCCGGAGAGGCTACGGTCTGGCTTACGGCAGCGACGAGCATACCGAGCATCAGCCCGACGAATATTACCGTTTTGTGGTTTGAGCCTCCCTTGCCCAATCTTACTTCCCTTATTGTTGCATGGCCTCGGCCAGCACTATGAGCATCCGCCGCAGCTCTTTGAGCTCTTTAGGGCTCAGCACCGCGCCGACACGCTGATCGAACCTCTCGCGACGCCCGGAGAGACCCTCGGTCAAACCCCGCCCCTTCTCTGTCAGGTATAGCCGTATTACCCGGTTGTCTTCCCGATCGCGCTCCCTCCGCAGCAGGCCTTCTCTCTCCAGCCTCGTGGCCAAGCGTGTTACGCGCGAGGGATCAATCTCGAACCTCTGGCTCAGCTCTCCTTGACTCATGCCGTCTTTGCATGCGAGCAGCATCAGAGAAAACCAAGTGCCAGCGCTCACCCCCGTCTCCCGCTCGAAAGCGCTCTTCATCCTCCAGAAAGCAAAGCCCAACGGTGCCAACAAGGGACTAGTATGCTGCGCTGTTTCCAGCGGCCGGTGCGGCGCCTCTCCTTTCACTTCTTTCACCACTACTTCATCACTCGATTCTGGTATTTAGTTGACGTAGCAATCTTACAACAAGTACTTGCTGCGTCAAGTAAAACTTGCTTTTTCGCTTGAGCCGAACGGGCTCGAACGGGCTCTATAGCGGCTTGCTGTGATATTGCGTCAGCAACAATGTCAGGTTAGGAAGCGTGTGTTAAAGGAAGTTGCCCACCCCGCTAACGAACTCTCAACGATACTAAATAAGTAACCCGGACTTCCCGATCATGTAACCGGGACACTTCCCGAGGGCTTAAGTCTTGAGGAGGCCGATGGCAACTCGGTAGTTCTCAACCTCGGCGGCGCAAACCATGCACTGTAAGCCCACCTCCAGCCGGGCAGTATCCGCGTTATGGAGGGCGAGCGTGTCAAGCGGGGTGACGTGCTAGCACTAGATATCTGTTGCGAGGATTTCACGCCCAAAGCTCCTTGATCCTTCCTTGAGGCCTACCCAAAAGTCCGGTTGACCAGAAAAGCGTAGGTGTAGGCTGCTATCTTCGCCACGATTCGTGTCGCCAAGCCAGTGAGCGTTGTGGCCAGAGTCTTCCCAACCCCGAACATGCGCTTGAGGCTCGCCAGGGTGATCTCTACGTGCTGCCGCACACCGGGTCGCCTCACCGAGCGCTCGGTGACCAGCAGGATGTCGCACTCGATCAGCGCCTCCTTTCAGGGCCTCCTTTAAGTCCCCGCTCCGGTAGCCCAAGTCCCCGAACAGTTTCGGGCGAGCCCGTCTCCCAACCTCGCCACGGCCAAAAGCTCCTCGGTCAGGTAAACCTCCGCAACGTTGGCGGGCGTCAACTCGTAGGAGAGGGGGACACGGTTGGCAGCGCACAACAGGTGCAACTTCACTCCGTAGACGCTGAAGGAACCCCATCTGACCCACGCCGCCCCGTAGTAACCCGCCGAATGACTGACCTGCCTAGGATGCATAACCGTAAGCAGAGTCGAGTCTACAAGCAGGGTCTCCGGATCGCCTGCCAGCTCGGCCACGATCGCGCGCCTCAAGGGTTCCAAGAAGAACCTTAGCTTGCGCAAGCGGCGATGGAAGGAGGAAGAGGCAAGATCGACCACGCCGGGGAAGAGGTGCGAGAAGAACCTCTCAGCGTCGCGTAGGAAGGAGCGCTCTGACTCGATGCCCCGCAGTTGCTGGAACAGAGCTAGGGTTATAACCTCTGAATCTGAGAGCTGCTTGAGGGACTCGTAGCGCCGCCCTCTCGGGTCGAGTTTGGTGTAGGCGTCGTCGATGAGGCAGAACAAGACAGTTATGGCCTCTTTCGGGTGAATCTGTGGGTATGGTGTTTTTGGGTCATCTAATGCTCCAGATCTCTCCCTGGCCACGTTACACATATGTGTAACTCCCGTGTCAGAATGTTGGTGCATGGAAAGGGCTAGATGCGACCTCTGTTTGTGGAGAGATCGGTGGGAGAACTAGGGCATGATCGCGAACCCGAACCGACGGGACAGCCACGATAGAGACAGGGGATAGATAGTGCACGATTCCCATCACGGAGGTCTGCTGCGAAGCCGGGATGGAGGGGAGCAGCAGGTTACGCCCCTGGAGCTGTTCTTCGATCTGGTCTACGTCTTCGCCATAACGCAGCTCTCCCACCTGCTGCTGAACCACCTGACCGTCGGAGGGGCGCTGGAGACGCTCTTCCTGTTGCTGGCGGTGTGGTGGGCGTGGGTCTACACGACCTGGGTTACCAACTGGTTCGACCCGGACCGGTTGCCGGTGCGCCTGATGCTGGTCGCGGTGATGCTCGCCAGCCTGGTAATGTCAGTCACCATCCCGGATACCTTCGGGGAACGCGGGCTGATGTTCGCCGTAGCCTACGTAGCTATCCAGGTGGGGCGCACCGTGTTTGTGGTTATCGCCCTGAACAAGTCCCTGGGTAGATCTGCTCCGCTGAGCAGGAACTTCCAGCGTATATTTTTCTGGCTCTTGGCGTCCGGGGTGTTGTGGGTCATCGGCGGCTTGCTGGAGGTAGAGGCGCGCTACGTGCTGTGGGCCCTCGCCCTGGCCGTGGAGTATGCGGGGCCGGTCGTCGGTTTTTACACCCCGGGTCTCGGCCGCTCCACCACCGAAACGTGGAGGACAGTCGAGGGCGGGCACGCCGCCGAGCGGTGCCAGTTGTTCGTGATCATCGCCCTGGGCGAGTCGATCCTGGTAACCGGCACGACCCTCGGCGAGATCGAGACGTCCGTGGCCACGGTAGCCGCGTTCGTGGTGGCCTTCCTCGGCAGCGTGGCGCTGTGGTGGATCTACTTCGCCCGCGCCGCGGAGGCCGCTCGTGAGGTCTTCGCCTCCTCGGAGGACCCGGGTAGGATAGCTCGCTCCGCATACACCTATTTCCACCTGCCGATGATCGCGGGGATCATCGCGGTCGCGGCAGCAGACGAGTTCATCGTCGGACATCCCAGCGACCGAGGGACGACCACCTCCGTCGCACTGACCTTCGGAGGAACGGCGCTGTTTTTGGCCGGGCACGCGTTCTTCAAGTGGGCCGTGTTCGGGATGCTGCCTTGGTCGCGCGCGGTCGCGATCGCTGCGCTGGCTGGGCTGATGCTCGTGGGCTTCGCGCTACCGACGCTCGTGCTCAGCAGCGCAGCAGTCCTGATCGTAGTAGCCCTTGCGGCGTGGGACGCCCTAGCTTATCAAGGAAACGTGAGTTCACTACGACGGTCCACCAGATAAGTACAGGAGGTTCACTACCATCGAGCACAGGCGGGATTCCAAAGGCTAAGTGCACGTTTCCTGCCATTACTGCCATTAGAGTAACAGATATGTGAACGTCTCTACGGCGAGGTCTGTGATGCCTCCTTGGTCCGGGCGTCAGATGACCTCCAGACGATCTCCTTTTTATCTCAAAGCAAACCACGCAATACATATCTAGTAGGCACCTCTGGCAACAGCGCAGAGTCGCACCTACACTTCCACCGGATGTCCGCCTTAGAAACCGCTCCTTCGCCCGACTCCTCAAACGCGCTAGCCTCCCCCCCACTACCCGCTTCCGTGATCTGCGGCACACCTGCGCGATGCTGCTCCTCTCCCGCAACGTAAACAAGATATAGTCTCCGAGATGCTCGCCCACTTGTCTATAGTTACCACGCTAGACACCTACAGTCATGTGCTGCTTACCATGCAGGAGAGCGCAGTCCATGCCCTCGAAGATACTCTGAAATAATGATCTCAGCACCGGAAGCAATCCGAAGGACCAGCCAATAATAAATTCAGATACAGAGCTTGCGCCTAAAGGAGGGGAGCAGGCTACGGTTCGCTTCGAAACTGACCATTTTGAGGTAGTTAGGGCAACGCTACGGATAAGCGAGATTAGAACAGCTTGTGATGTCTTCTACCCCATTACATTTGCCAAGTTTTATCACTTTGTTTTTGACACAGGTTTTAGCACACAAGAGTGAGCAGAAGAACAGCAGGTACTTTGTAGCAGGCCCAAGTGTGCCAAAACCGACCGTTTTGGCACACCTACATATAGAGCTTCCTAAAGGTGAGGATAAGTCATACTGATCTCCTCATACCTTGAACATGGATAGGCTAGGGAAGAAGTTGCTAAGGTAGATGCCAAGCAAGTTGTCGCATCTTAGCGCGTAACCACTGCTCCCCGAAGATCGCCACCGCCAATGCGGTTACCGCTAAAACCGGTTCGATGCGTCTAGTCATACGCACCACCTCCTAGGGCCCGGCAATCCCCAGTGGATTGCTACGATTGCAGTTTGTCTTATTAAGTTGGATGTGTATGTGATCTAGTTACATAAGCTGCTAAATGCCAAAAACGGTGCAGCTTGTTGAAAAGCTCCTTAATACCCTTTTCTGACCCCTATTTCAGGCACTGAGAACCCTGTTTTGTCCGTATTTGGACCTGTTTTGGATCACTAACTGGTCTGACAATGACTTTTTCAACAGCCTGGGTGGTTGTTGATACAGCACGGCGGAAGCACAATTTACGCTGGTAGTAACGCACGCCTTCCCACAGTGCCCGTTCTGCGGATCAAGGATCGTCCACGACTTTTGAGGTTGTGTAGAAGCGCATGGTGGCCCTGCGATCGAGGTCGTACCCAGTCAACGAACCTCTCTACTAGTCGCGAAGGAAACCGAGGCGGCGTGCATCGGTGTCAGCAAGGTGGTGCAGAGGGTTCGTTCCCCCAGCGGCTCGGTCTCGTAGCCGAGGGTGTCGAAGACGAAGGCAATCTCGCTCCCGTGGCACACATCCAGGCGTCCGTCGAACTGCGGCGAGCGCCATGCAAACTCGTACATGTATGTGGCCGCGCTGCTCGTGGCGTGCGCATCGGCCACGCGGATGACGGGGATGCGAATGTACCAGTCGCTCCGGATGACCGCGAGCAGGTCGCCGGAAATCATCCTTAAGATGAGTCTATAGATCTGCAGGTTTCAGCACCTGCAGAGGAGACCTCCAAGAATGAACGAGAGTAGCCAAGAAAGCCCGCCATGTAAAATGTACGGTGGCAAGGATCGGAGAGCATGAAACCCGGAACCCGCGTCCTGGTCGTTGAAGACGACACTTACATAGCCCGCCTGCTAAAGCTGCAGCTGGAGCATCGCCACATGAGGGTGCGCTGTGAGCATGACGGTCCCTCGGGGCTGAAGGCCGCCGCGCCGTTCGATCCCGAACTCATCATCCTGGATATCATGCTGCCCGGAATGGACGGCGCGGCGATCCTCAAGGAGCTCAGGCAGAAGGGGATCAAGGTACCGGTCATCATGCTTACTGCTCGTAGCACACCGCTTGACAAAGTTCACAGCCTGGACCTGGGCGCTGATGACTACCTCACCAAGCCATTCAGCATGGAGGAACTCGCGGCGAGGATCAGAGCCTTACTACGGCGGGTGGACGGGGAAGAGGTTCTAAGGGTGGCAGACCTGGAGGTCAATACCGCAACCCGTGAGGTTCGACGCGGCGCAAGGAAGGTAGACCTGACCAGACGGGAGTACGATCTACTGGAGTTCATGGCAACTAACCCCCGCCGAGTCCTCCCACGAGATCTTTTGCTCTCACGGGTTTGGAGACAGGGGTACAGCATGGATACCAGCATAGTAGACGTATACGTATCCTATCTGCGCAAGAAGATAGACCTCCCCGGAGAATCCAAGCTCATCCAAACGATCAGGGGCGTCGGATACGCCTTGAGGGAGGGGTAGTCGTTGCCAATCCGATGGCGACTAACCCTCTTCAACACGCTGGTGATCGGGACCATGCTGCTAGCCTTGGGCTTCGCGCTTTATTTCTTCGTACGTGAAGCCTTGCTTTCGGGGGTCGAGGATACGGTTCGCAATCGGGCCCTCGAGGCTGCCCAGACCATAAACTCCGGGGAAGAGCTAGACGAGGAAGAACTAGAGCGGCTAACCTCTGAGGGGGTTTTTCTCATTGTCCGGGACGAAGCTGGCAGAATAATCGCCCAACCTGTGGCTCCGCCGGCCCTAGTGAACGACGTCGAAACTGTGTGGCAGCAAGCGCTCCAAAGTGGCCGTTCCCAAGAAGGTACTAAAGAGACCTCCGATATAAATCCAACATATATCTATGCCGTGCCCGTCGATCCCGCCAACAGTTCAGCCCGCGTAGTAGAAGCCGGCCAGTCCTACGAGGGGACGAACAGAACGATCGAGACCTTCGGCACGGTGCTGGTCTTCGTGATTGTCGGTGCCTTTATGGTTACCGTGGGTGGAGCTTACATTCTGGCCCGAGCGACGCTCTCCCCCGTAGGTGCTGCGCTAGCTTCTGCACGCAAGATAACAGAGGGCAACCTATCCGAGCGTTTGCCCGTTGCCAACTCAAAGGACGAGATAGGAAGCCTCGCCGTGACCATGAACGGCTTGCTCTCACGCCTGGAGGCGGCCTTCGCTCGTCAGGAAGAAGCCTTGGAGCGCAGCGAAGAAGCCTTGGAGCGCCAGCGTCGCTTCGTCGCCGACGCCAGCCACGAGCTTAGGACCCCACTCACCACGATAGAGGGATATGCCGAGATGTTGAAGGAGTGGGCCCTGCATGACCAAGAGACTGCCCACGAGAGCGTGGAGGCGATTCAAGAGGAATCGAAGCGCATGCGAGTGATGGTGGAGAGCTTGCTGGCCCTGGCCCAGGGTGACGAGGGGGCTCCCCTTGAATTCGAACCGCAGAACTTGGGAGACGTTGCCGCCGACGCAGTGAGAACCGCTCAGGCTGCCGCAGGGAACAAGGTGGCGATCAAATACAGTCCTCCTGAGCGGAAGATAATCGCAACCTTCGACCGAACCCGTATCCTTCAAACACTCTCTATCCTCCTGGACAATGCGGTGAAGTACACCCCGCAAGGAGGAGAGGTAAGGCTAGGAGCACGGGAGAAGAACGCTTCGGTGGAGCTGGAGGTCTCGGACACCGGTATAGGGATCCCCGGAGAGCAGCTACCCTTCATATTCGAGCGCTTCTACAGAAC
>JAFAPF010000266.1 GCA_019247245.1 Rubrobacter sp.
GAGGCATCACACGCGTCCTCAGCCTATGTTTTAGGCGACGACACGGCCTACCGCGAAGGTCGGGTAACGCTGAACCCGGCAGAGCATCTGGACGTTTTGGGCGGCTTGATGATCCTGATGGTGGGTTTCGGTTGGGGAAGGCCAACCCCCATTACGCCCTCAAAGCTCAAAGGCGGGGTTTGGGGTCAGATAGCCGTTGCATTCGCCGGTCCAGCCTCCAATCTTCTCATCGTTGCCCTGAGCGCTGCGCTCTACGGATTGTCATTGCTCCAGGGCGAGTACCTGTTCACCATATTCTGGTACCTGGCTCTCGCTAACGGTCTGCTATTCGTTTTCAACCTTATACCGATACCACCGCTCGACGGCTCGAAAGTGCTTTATCCGCTCCTGCCGCGCTCGCTGGACAGCTTCGTAAGCTTCATGTACCAGTATGGGCCAACGATACTGCTCGGTCTCGTGCTCGTTTCCATCTTCATGCCAGGAATCTCACCGCTAGGTTTCATACTGGCTCTGGTTCGGCCCCTCTTCGCCCTGTTTGGGTTGCCGACACCGTGATGATTTAAAAATGAAGGGACAGCTTCCGGTCCGTGGGGAGGGGGGAGAATCCACGAACCGTACACTGCCCCAAAGACTATTTTACAGCAAAACCTTCGAAGCTGTAGAGAAAAGCTTAACAAAAACTAAGAAAATTTGAAGTTTATTTATTCTACAGCCGGGGTTTCGTCCGACCCTGTGAGAGGCAGAGCAGCTGAGAAAGTACTGCCGACGTTTTGCTCGCTCTGCACGTAGATATCGCCGCCGAGGTGTTGGGCGATCTCCGAGGCTAGTGCAAGGCCGAGGCCGGTGCCGTCGGCGCGGGAGGAGCCTTGGGCGCGGTAGAAGCGGTCGAAGATGTACGGTATCTCGGCCTCGGGTATACCGCAGCCATGATCCACGACGCTCACCAAAGCATGGCCATCTTCGCGGTGGAGGTCGAGGTCCACAGGCTCGTCGCCTACGGATCCTCCAGAATACTTCAGCGCGTTATCGACGAGGATCGCGAGCATACGCCTAAGCTGTATGGGGTCAGTCTCTACTGGTGGTATATCCCCTTCGGTGTGAATATTGATCTGGCGTCCTGTGTAGGCGAAGTCCCGCTTGAGCTCGTGTAAGAGCTCCTCCAAGTCTACCTCCTCCAAGCGGAAGGTCACGGCGTTCGCGTCTAGACGAGAGAGGTCAAGGAGGGTACGCGCGAGGTTTTGGAGGCGTTCGGTCTGGATCTGCATCTCCTTGAGGAAGCTCTCACGGACCTCTTCGTCTTCCTCATCCTCGAGTATCTCAAGGTAGCCCGAGAGGGCGAAGAGGGGAGTTTTCAGTTCGTGAGAGGCGTTGGCGATGAACTCGGCCTTGGCGTGTTCGATCTGACGCTGCTCGGTGACGTCACGGAGGATAGCCAAAGCCCCATCTCCCAAAGGGGCAGCCCGAATCTCGATGATGCGTTCTCCCGCCTCGGCCTCAGGTTCGGTAACCGGCCCGGAGAAACGGCTCTTGGCGAGCAGCTCCTGCAAACGATTATGGAAAGAGGGATCGGAGTTCTCCAAGAGCTCGCGTGCCCGTGGGTTGAGGAATGTAGCGTTCAAGTTCTTGTCCACGCCGACGACTGCGTCGCTCATGCCGTCGAGTATGGCTTGACCTCGCGCCTTTTCCTGTCCTACTTCTCTGAAAGCGCCCTTAAGGGAGGACGCCATCGCGTTGAACGTCTCGCCAAGAGAGCCTACCTCGTCCTTTATGCTGGTGGTGATACGCTCTTCGAAGTTGCCGGCGGCCAGACGGCGGGCAGCGACATCGAGTCGGTTGAGACGACGCGACATAAGGTTCGCCACTACGTATCCTGAGAAGCCCGCAATAAGAAGCGCCAACATACCCGCGAGAAGTGCCAGTCCGTTGATCTTCCTTATAGCCGCACCCGCATCCTCGATGTCGCTCTCTGTGTAGTACCTGGTAAAGACGAGCGCTGTCCTGGACTCGCCAGGGACCCTTATAGGGACAGCGTAAGTCGCAAGCGTCTGTCCCTTTCGGTCCCCACTCCCAACCGGCTTTAGGCCTGTATCAGGTGCCCCTTGGGCGAGAGCTTTCTTCACCACGTCGACATCGTAATCGCGCGGGTCTCCTGTGACCTCGCTGCCATCGGCCCGGACTATGCCCCACTGCACGCCACGGCTGACCGCATATACCCTTATGTACTGCTCAGTAAGCCGGGAGTCGCCCTGAAGCTGCTCTTGGAAGCGGTCCCCCACCTGCCTAAAGCTCGCCTCCGCTGATTGCTCCAGGGTCCTTTCAAGCCTGGGGTAGACGATAGAGTAAGCGGTGCCCACAGCAAACGCTGTCACTAGCAGAAACAGGATCGTCAGCCAAAGCTTGATGCTGATCCGGGGCCGACGGCCCACGCTGCGCCCGGGCAAAAGTCGTCCGAACGAGGGCACCGACGGGAGATGCAAGAAGCGTGCACCACCCTTCCGGGGAGGACCCTTAGCGTCCCTCTCCCTCTCGTACTTTGGAGTTAAGAGCCGCTCTCTAACGGAAGACATACCCGACACCCCGGGCGGTGTGGATAAACTCGGGGTT
>JAFAPF010000420.1 GCA_019247245.1 Rubrobacter sp.
GACTCCCCTGCCCTCCACCGCTCCCACAACTCCTTTTTGCCCGCAGCGGACAATCCTCCTGGACGACCCAGCCTCGCCACACCTGCACCTCCGATCCGTACAACACCGAAAACCTAGCGTGTTGCACCGACCGGTTGAACCCACCGCCGCTTTTTTAGTATCTCGCGCTCTTCACGTAAGAGCTTCACTTCCCGGCGAAGTCTGCTCACCTCCTGACGTTCTTCGGTGGTAAGTCCATCTCGCTGTCCGGCATCTATCTCAGCTTGATTGACCCAATTGCGTAGCGTCCCCGCAGAAACGCCTAGGTCTCTAGCCATCTTGGAAACCGGCCGCTTATCTGAGGAGAATTGCACCAACCGTACGGCCTCCTCCTTGGCTTGAGGGAAATCGACTCGTGGTGCCAAGAACCAAAGCGCCTATGTGCTAAAATGGCACTAATATCATAATCAGCGAAAATCCTGAAAATGCCACTTATTTAGTAAACAGCGACAACGGGAACGTTTTTGCTGTTTCTGCTATAGTTGCCCAATTATCATTCACCAAACAGAGAAGAGTCGGGAGTAGCAGAGTAGATGAGGACGATAGCGGTCGTAAATCAAAAAGGTGGAAGCGGCAAGACAACAACCGCAGTCAACCTTGCCGCTGCGCTTGGAGAGCGGAAGCGGCGGGTCTTGCTCCTTGACCTCGATCCGCAGCACTCTGCGACTGATTGGTTTGGCTTGCACGATGGCTACAAAGGCATATTTAGCGTATTTGCTGAAAACGGGAACCTTTTAGACATTATCACCCCGTCAAGCGTTGCGGGAGTTGACCTCGTTCCTTCGTCATCATGGCTGGTTGGGGTAGAGAAGTTTCTGGCTGGGGAGGTAGGGGCAGAGACCATACTGCATCGCAAACTTGCCACTCTTCAGAAGAGCCGTTGGGACTACGCGCTTATTGATTGTCCACCCACGTTAGGAGTGCTCACAATTAATGCGCTTGTTGCAGCGCAGGAAGTGCTCGTTCCCGTTGAGGCGCACGTGATGGCGCTTAGTGGCCTCGCTCAACTCATCGAGACGGTGGAGCTGGTACAAGAGCGGCTCAACCCAGAATTGCGAATCACCGGGATTCTCCCCTGCAGAGTCGACGCCAGGACCCGCCACGCGCAGGAGGTTGTCGAGCAGCTACGAGAACGCTTCGAGAAACTTGTTTATAGATCGGCAATCCGGGAGAACGTGCGGGTTGCAGAGGCACCATCTTTCTCTCTGCCCATAACGCTCTATGACGAACGAAGCTATGGTGCTGCGGACTACCGGGCCTTGGCCGAAGAAGTCATCGAGCGGGAACAAGCAGTCTGACAAGACCTTGTGACAGAACCGATCCGCAACGAAGCTCTCCATGATGGGAAGGAAGGTAGATGGCAAGGCGTAGAAAGACAATAGGGAACAGCCCTCTTGATACCGTCGTCCCTCGTCGTGAACCGGAGAGCAGTAGCACCCAGCCGATGTCACCAAGCACCACAGAGGAGCAGCAAGCTTCGCAAGAGGGTCCTCCTCAGCGTGTTATCAAGGAGCGGCTCACCGTGCATATGCCAGTTGAGCTCATAGACCGCGTGAAGAACATCGTCTACTGGACGCCTGGGCTTACGTTAGCTCGACTCGCCGAGGAGGCACTCACAAAAGAGGTTGAAAAGCGGGAGAAGGAGCGAGGAGAGCCGTTCCCCCGCCGTACAGAGGAGCTCAGAGGTGGGCGTCCGCTCAAGTAACTTCCTCTTGTATAGAGGCTTATCGAGGCACGCTGTACCGCCTCGATTATCTAGCCGCCAAGTACTGGCAATACCAGCGATCGTATGGAAAAAGACCGTCGCCAGAGGCTAAAACCGACGTTTACCCAAAAATTCTCTTAGAAGCACAATTCTCTGGGGTATGGCTTCGTTACACCACAATATGTAGTGGTTATATCCAGGTATTGCGCAAGGTCGCCAAACCACACACCTGCCTACCGGGGTCCCCAACAAAAACTACCGGGGTCCCCAACAAGAAGCTAAGCCCTCAGCTGTACCAGTTAAGCTTGAACAGCCTGCAAAAGAGGCAAAAATACAGCTCATAACGTTTAGCAGGCCAAAGATAGCGACTACCGGGGTCCCCAACAAAAACTACCGGGGTCCCCAACAAAAACTACCGGGGTCCTCGACAAGAATTACCGGGGTCCCCGACAAAAACTACCGGGGTCCCCAACAAGGAGGCAAAATTTTTCTCCTGCAAAGGAGCAAGTTTTTTGCTCTAAGTGGCGCTTCCCTGTATTGTTATGTTGTTTTATATGTTGTTTAAACAACAACAGGAAGAGTAAGGGGAGACGCCAACAAACCGTAATGAGTGATCCACAGATACCACTACTTCCCGAGTACTGCTCCCAGGTAAGCACGGAACAAAACCTAGAAGAGTATCCGCTTTTTGAGCTCAAGGCTCGGCGACGAGGCTCAAAGGCCAGAGTCTTTGAGAGGAGCATCACAGGAGACAACGGGCTGTCTTTTAACCAAGTATGGAAGGTCATGCCTTCTGGAGAATATGGTATGCCCGGACCAGTTGACCAAGATGTGTACTTAGCTGTACTGCAGCTGCTGCAGCAGCGGGGTGGGATGCCGGAGAATGGCGAGTTGCGCTTCTCCCTCTACGAGCTTAGAAAGGTTCTCAGGTGGACAGACGACTCAGGCAAAGCGTACAAACAAATACGAGATTCCCTGCTCAGAATCGCAACGACCTCTGTGCAATCGAAACAAGCCTTCTACTCTGCGCACGAAAAACGGCGCATCACAGATACCTTCACCGTATGGAGTGTGCACTTTGCTGAGCAGGAAGTGGATGGTTTGCCTGTGCGTGAACGGCACGTGCTGCGCTTTCATCCGATATTCATCAGAAACTACATCGCGCAGTACCTCAAGGGCCTGGACGCAGACTTCTATTGGAGCCTGCGCTCGCCCCTTAGCAAGCGTCTCTACCGCTTAGTAGACCTTCAACGAGCTGGAGGGATTTCGTGGAAGACTGACATCTTCGCGGTGCGGGATCAGGTACCCCTGCACTACGCCTATCCTTCGCAGATAAAGCGAGCCCTCCATAAGACCCACGAGGAGTTGGAGCATCGGGGTTTCCTCTCAGGTGTTTCGTATGAGGGCAAGACAGGTGTCCTCTACAGTATCTCTCGCGAGTTCGCTCGTCGGCAGAAGGCCCGTGAGCTCTCCGGAGATCCAGAGGAGATGTTTACGATAGAGCGGATTATTCGCGAGGGCCTCCACGGTGACGTTGCACGGGACCTTGTTGTCCGCCACGGTACTGACCGATGCTTGCGGTATGCCGACGCACTCAACTCCCAGTCTGGCATTCGGAGTCGCGCTGGCTGGCTACGAAAAGCCATAGAGCATGGCTACGAACTGCCTGAGCCGCCCCAGCTGCCAGGTACTTCCTCTGACGCATCTTCTTCCTCACTTGTTGTAGAGAGTAATAACGACCACAATGCATCGGGTAGTGAGTCTCAACCTCTGTGTGATGCTCCGGTAATTCAGGAGCTTGAATGCAAAGAAGAGTGTCTATCTTCAGGGCCCACCCTTGATTCCGGAGCCATCGAGGCGTGGGAAGCGCTCGTTGCCGACCTCGTTGCGCTGCAGGGTCGAGAAAGCCTGCCTCCGTGGTTTGATCAACTTGAAGGGGGCCACCTTGAGGATGCAACGCTCACTGTGCTAGTACCCAACTCTACCGCTGCTAACCACTTAAACGATCACTTCGGCGCAGATCTGGTGGGTTTGTGGTGCAGGCACGCCGGTGCCGATGCTGTTCTTCAGGTCGCAACAGACCTTGCCGGAGGCAAACGAGCACTGCTTACTGGATAGGCAGTATCTATAATACTGCCTAATTTCTCTTATCTGCTTTGGTTGTTCTTTGTGTTTGCGCTGGTTTTTTCTTTCTCCTCTTCCTCGGGTGTTCGGGGTATTGTTTATCCTTATCTTGTTAGTATTATATATAATTCCTCTACAAGCTATGCAACATAAGAGGGCATAGCTGAAGACAACTCTATACATGGCCTGAGAAGTCCTCAGGCGGCTCCAGAACGGAGGTAAAGGATGACGACTTTAATAACTTTACTGTGTTGCAATTAGAAAGGGTGTGAATGAAGCTAACAAGCCCCGTAGAACACAAACCAGTTACTTGATGTCGCTTCGTCGAGGATTTCCTCTTCGTCTGTCACTCCTTGATTGTATGGCGAAGAGGAAGGAATAAAGGACCGGGATTTACCAGATGTACACCTGTGCAAGTATAGGATTGTATAGGATTGTCTTATGTGGCACGCTTAGGTATAGCGGCCTGTAGTAAAGGAACGTGAGGGAGTGATGCTCATCAACAGCCAAGGTGTGGTATTCATTGCCTAAGATATATAGTCAGCCCGGAATGCTGGTGGAGGTTGTCTGCTATGCAAAGCGGAAGTAAGGAGAAGGCGAATGATCAGAGGGGTAACTTAGCAAATTAGTACATCGCTTTGTGAGAAGCACTATCGGATCTAGGAGAAGCAGTGCTTAATGTTTGCATCTAATATCAGCCCCTTACGCTGGGTAAGACGAATTGTGCTGGTTATCATGGCCGTCTTTGGGCTGCTCTTTATGCTGCAGCAGGTGGTTGTGCGAATCGTGCGCCGAGCAGCTCCTAGGCCGATGCCTGCCCGTTTGGCTCCGGTGCTCACCATGCCCTGGCGCTCACGACTCTTTGGCAGCCCAGAGCAGATATTAAATCGGGCAGGGGTAGCGCCCGGCATGCGTGTGCTGGAGATCGGTCCAGGGCCTGGCGTTTACACGGTGCCGCTAGCTCGCAGGGTTGCAAGCCAAGGCACCGGGGGCAACGTTACCTGCCTCGAGATCCAACCGGAGATGATCGCGATGCTCCAGGAGCGCCTTGAGGATGCTGGGGTGCAAAACGTGGAAGTCATCCAGGGTGACGGGCGATATATGCCTCTAGCAGACGGCAGCTTCGACCTAGTCTTCCTTACCGGTGTGCTTGGCGAGACACCGGACTTGGCAGCGCTCTTTAGCGAGTGCGCACGGGTACTCAAACCAGGAGGTATCCTGGCCGTCACCGAGCAAGTCAGCGACCCGGACTTCCGCTTGCCAAGCACCGTCCAAACACTCGCAGTCAATGCCGGCTTTGGGGAGGATGGCCGGGTGGGACTCTCGTGGTGGGCTTTCACCGCCCGGTATCGTAAGTAGAGGATAGCTCCAAACCTAGTTGAGCCCTAGCAGAGGCACGGTAAGCAACTCCAGCCGGTTCTCCGGGAATGTGAAGAAGCGGCATCTCGCCCTACTTGGCGCAAGCTAGCCGTTAGCGATAAATGCTTCTTAATCGATCAATCGGGACAGTAAGGTTCCGTTATAGCTGCCTCATATGCCAACACAGACTTCTTCGTTTGCGGGGGTGAAACCCTTTACGCTGCCCCCGGCTGATCGTCCTGTGCGGTGGTCCTATAGCTCCAG
Source organism: Rubrobacter sp. (assembly GCA_019247245.1). Taxonomy (GTDB): domain Bacteria; phylum Actinomycetota; class Rubrobacteria; order Rubrobacterales; family Rubrobacteraceae; genus Rubrobacter_F. The sequence continues at coordinate 5,492 of JAFAPF010000420.1, forward strand.
ACCTCATCGGTGAGGTAGCCGCAGAAGAATCCTCCCACTTCTTCTGTTCCAGGATCTTTGCGGTAGAGGAACCCGCCAGGGGTGAAATAGTAGATTCTCCCGCCGGCCGAGAACTCCTCGTAAGGCGCGAGGGCTTCATTCGGATAGCGCTTGGTATCGCTAAGGTACCCAAGAACGCGCTCGGCGGTAGTATCGTGCTCAATCATTAGGATCAGTTCCTTTCCCATATACTTCTTGCTCTTTCAAGTAAGAGGATAGCACGAATTTGCTCGGCGTGGGTTACAAGCGAGAAAAAGTAGGTTAAAAGTTTACTAAATTGGCGACTAAAGAAGCAAAGCCCGATTAGGTTGCCGCCCTGCTGCTCCCGCACGTGATGCCAGTCTGACGAGTATGGACTTTATCTTATGTAGCACAATCGGGTACTATATTGGTAGGTGTTACACAAGACAAAGGAGAGTGGGGGAGTGTCGTACTCACACAGATGCAACTTAAAAAACGCCACCACCACAGGAGCTTGAGGACTTACGAAACCGTATAGACAGCGAGCTTACACGGCGTGAGCTTGCAGCGAGAGAGGCTGTCGAGAGTCGTCAGGTCGTAGCGGAGAAGCAAGCAAGTACTGGGACGCTACGCCTTAGGTTGTGAAGTGCAGCAAGGAACGCTGCAAGAAGTGCCAAGAGGGGGAGGGACACGGTCCCTACTGGTATCTGTATTACCGGCGAAGTGGCCAGCTCACCAGCCGCTACGTTGGGAAGACAAGTGATCCAGAGAAAGTTTTGGCTGAGAAGCTATCTACCAAACCCTCGTAGAATCGAGATCTTTTGTTGTTTCCCTTCCGGAGTCTTGGAATACAACCACCGGTAAAACCATACCTTCGGGGGTAGTGCTCTGTGCAACATCGATAGGGCTTTTTCATCCTCGCTTAAAGGCTTCAGAGTCGTTTCCACTGCTTCCCCTTTGCCTACGGCCATCGCATCCGGTCTCAAACCTACCATTCGATGATAGCCAACTAAGCGCTAGCTTAGGTTAATGCAAGGAAAACTGCAGGTTAAATGTGTGCTAAATGAATGCTTTGCCTCTGAGCGGCTTTCACATACCGTCACAAGATCACCCTCAAGATACCAAGTGTTAGACAGATCTCATCAATTGAGTGGGATTTGTCTTGATATACCTTCCTCATCATTTCAGGTTTGTTGTTAGTACGTTTCTTTGGCCACCTTACTTTCCTCTAGCTCTCACAGCTGATAGCGCAGCCTTTTGTCGCTCCCTGATAATCTGGCGCTCAAAGTCCGTTAAGGCGCCAAAGATATCTAAGCCCAGTTTTCTACCTCAATCGTGGTTTGATTTATTATCTCTGAGCTCTGACTGCGTCTACCATCGCCCAGTACAAGCCATCAGGATCGAAGTGCTTGACCAGGATGCGAGCAGCCTCCTCTACATCCTCAGGAATCGTTAAGGCCTCTCCTCCTACACTTCTTCTATCTGCTGCCTTAGAAACGCTTACGGCCTGCATCCCTTTCCTGCCTCGGGTCAGTTCGTAGGTTACCCTTTGACCTTCCTCAAGGGACTTGAAACCACTGCCAGCTATACCGCTGTGGTGGACGAAGACATCTTCGCTTCCATCATCGGGTTGGAT
>JAFAPF010000062.1 GCA_019247245.1 Rubrobacter sp.
GCTGACCTAAGCCCTTTGGGGTGTATCAAAAAGGACCTAGCTTGTTGAAAAAGTCATTGTCAGAACAGTCAATGGTTCACAACAAGACCAAGACACCTAAAACCCTGGGCCAAGACCCTCCAAAATTAGGATTTCAACCCCCCTGAGCGGGATCAGAAAAGGGCATGAAGGAGTTTCTCAACAGCTGGACCGTTTATGAGACGCTTTTTCAGAGCTCCGAAAACACGCGGATGCATGCTACCCGTATGTCTCAAAACCCGTCTCAGAATCTATGTCTCACTACTTGATAGATTTTATGAGTTCTCACCTCATTCAGGAGCCGCTTATACTCTGCTTCTGAGAGGACTCGTGGCTGCATACGCTCCTGTTCTGGTGGGATCAGCTTCAGTGTTGGACTGACTTGTATCATGCCGGCATCTTGGAGAAAACCAAAGAATGATCTGATGGAGGCAACTTTTCGTCTGCGGGTTGCACCGCTAAAGCCTCGTCTATCAAGTTCTGCTAAATACCCATCCAAATGTTGCCTGCTGACAGCCTCCGGATCCGTGACTCCTGAAACGTTGATGAGATACACCAGTAAGTCGTTTAGATCATTGAGGTATTCTCTCCTGCTCCGCACTGCTGAATTCCAGGCAGCAAGAAACTCTGTTTTATACAGCGTCAGGGTATCAGAGAGAGATGTAGTTGCTGTCATAGACTTGATGAAATCTGCAAAACACTCGGTATCTCACGGACCTATCTCGCAGAGCATGCTGTTCTCTCATAATCCTCTAACAAAAGGGCTCTAGGATGAGAGCCTGTGGGACGCGCGCTGGAAGCTAAACAGGATTCTTGAAGCGTGGCTGCTTTACTCTTCCTATAGCTTTATTTTGCGAAGTGAGTCTCCTGGGCATCCTGACTTATCTGAGAACGCAGAAGAAAGGACGCCCTGCTTCCCACAGGGAAAACCCTTCGATTACGGACAGAATATCCGGAGGAGGCAAACAACCATATTTATAAAGAAATCGCACTTTGTCCGCTTGCATCGGTCAAAGAAGGCACCTAAAGCTAAGAAGCCCCGTCGAAGGCGGTGGATCCTCATACTAGTTGTGGTTCTTTGTTGGCCACTGTAGGTGTAGGAGCGTTCGTAGGCTACAACTACTGCACTAAGGAGGCCGGAGAAGACACCCTCTACGGTTGCGCAAACGATGCCGTGGTGAACATGTACCTCACACTATGGAGCAATGACGATGCCAATCAATCGGATGTATCCAGTAAGGGCACGGTAGAAACCAAAACCTTCTACTCACAAGCACTAGACCACACGATGCAGTACGCGATCTACCTACCCCCCGGCTACTACGATCTCCGCCACAGCTTCATACGCTACCCGGTTGTGTATCTATTGCCCGGTGCCTCGGGCAGCATCGACACCTGGGTGAAAGCCGGAGACATGGCCGAACAAATGGACAGCCTGTTAACCCAGGGACAGGTGCAGCCCATGATCCTGGTGGTTCCTCAGGAAAGCATTGAATACTACAGCAATGGTGGGGGCGTCGATGGAGCCCTTGGAAACTGGGAGACCTACACTGCCCAGGACTTGGTGAACGAGATAGACTCCAATTACAGAACCATCCACTCCAAAGAGGGCCGGATGATAGCCGGCGACTCCGAAGGTGGGTATTCTGCGATGAACCTAGGGCTAAGGAATCCCTCCGAATTTGGGGTGATCGGCAGTTTTTCGGGAACCTTTACGATCGATAAGGATGACTTATCGAAGATCTTTGGTGGAGACCAGAGCCTTGCGGAGGCCAACAGCCCAATGCACTACCTTCCGCAGCTTAAGGGAGCGCTGCCGGCGATCTATCTGCTTGTGGGGGAGCAGGACAGTGCAAGCCTTAAGGAAACCTCAGAATTCGCCCAAGAGTTAAAAGCTCGCAACGCTCCATTCAAGTTCGATACCTTCCCTGGTGGGCATAACTGGGAGTTTTGGCGGGCACACCTACCAGACCTTTTGATATTCGCTAGAGAGCACCTGTCAGGAGGAGGAGGGTGACCTAAAGAGGCTAAATCAGCCACCATAGATGCCTATGGTAGGTTTGTAGGCTACGTTACCAGAAAGAAGGCATGAGACGGACGTCAAGCTCATTGAGGCGTTGGGTGGCTTCAAGCTGGTATGCAAACCATCCGAAGGCTGCTTCCACAAATAAGAGGTGCTTGATCAGGATTATCCACACCCTGCATCCTTTTTATTCGTTACGTTGCATACGAGGCTGATCACAGCCTCTAAGCCTACAGAGGGCATAAACAGAGGGAGGTAATGTATATAGAGCTTGCCCTCCTTGCGACCTGTTTTATGTCACCCTAGCCGACCCGTCGGACGAAGTGATAGGCCACAGCCTCGCCCCGGTAAGAGATAGGGATCATATCAGTCTCCGCCGGGAAGGTAGAACCGTCTTTACGCATCCCTCGGAACCTGAAGGTAACTGGGAAGGCGAGCGCAGCTACCCGGTTGTGATAATTCCAGGAAAACATTCTCCGGTCTTCCTCGGCCACGAAGTTGTCGAGGAACGGCTGTGTCGCCGACCACTCCTCTACCGTAAAACCAAAGAGCTTGGCCAGTTGCTCGTTA
>JAFAPF010000226.1 GCA_019247245.1 Rubrobacter sp.
TTTGCCGACTACTTCCTCATCGTGTGGGACTTCGTAAAGTACGCTAAGGACGGGAAGATAGCGGTAGGACCGGGGCGGGGGTCGGCGGCGGGATCGATAGTCGCTTACGCCTTAGAGATCACCGATCTAGACCCGCTCGAATACTCGCTGCTCTTCGAGAGGTTTTTGAACCCGGACCGGGTCAGCATGCCCGATGTGGATATAGACTTCTCGGTCTCGGGGAGGAGCGAAGTGATGAGGTACGTTACCGAGAAGTATGGTGGCCACGAGCACGTGGCTCAGATAATCACCTTCGGTACCTTGGGTGCCCGGGCCGCTATCCGGGATGCAGGTCGCGTTTTCCAATATCCCTATGAGGCCACTGATAAACTGGCAAAGTTCATTCCCGAAAAACCGGTAGGAACGAGCCTACGAGACATCCTACGAAAGGAGAATGGAAAGTACATACCCGGCGACAAACACCCGGGGACGGCGCAAGAGATGCTCAGGTTCGTCCAAGAGAACGCCGACGCTGAACACATCCTCGATATCGCCTTCCAGATAGAAGGCTTCGCCCGTCACGCCTCCATCCACGCCGCCGGTGTGGTTATCTCTGGAGAGCCCCTGACCGACATCGTACCCCTTCAGAAGGGCCGTAACGACGAGGTTATGGTTCAGCACCCGATGTCCGACGTCGAGGCCTTGGGGCTCTTGAAGGTAGATTTCTTGGGGCTGAGAAACCTCGATGTGATCGAAGAGACTTTGGAAACCATCCGCCGCGCTACCGGCGAAGAGATAGACATCCGCAATATTCCGCTGGACGACGAGAGGACGTTAAAACTCTTTGCGAGGGGAGACACGTTCGGGGTCTTTCAGTTTGAGTCGAGCGGGATGCAGCGGATGCTTCAAGAGGTCCGACCCGACCGCTTCGATGACCTAGTGGCTCTCAACGCTCTGTACCGACCCGGTCCTATGGACTACATACCGAACTTCAAGCGTGGCAAGCACGACCCCGGGAGCGTGCAATACCGCGACTTGCGGCTCAAGCCTATTCTGGAGCCGACCTACGGCGTTGCGGCCTACCAGGAGCAGCTCATGGAGATCTCCAAAACCCTAGGTGGCTTTACCCCTGGCGAGGCTGACACCTTACGCAAGGCCATCGGCAAAAAGAACGCCAAGCTCCTTGCCACGCTCAAAGACAAGTTCATCGAAGGCTGCGCTGCCAACCAAGTTGCTCCGAAGGTCGCCGAGGAGCTGTGGAACTGGATGGAGAAGGCCGGCGGTTACTCGTTCAATAAGAGCCACAGTGCTTGTTACTCGTTCCTCGCCTTCCAGACCGCGTATCTCAAAGCGCACTACCCGCAGGCTTACATGGCCGCTCTCATGAGCAGCGTGATGAACACCAAGGATCGGGTGCCGCAGTACGTGGCGGAGGCCCGGGCGATGGGTATAGAGGTTCTGCCGCCGGATGTCAACGAGAGCGGGCACCGCTTCACGGCGGTGAGCCAGACCATCCGCTTCGGCCTCTCGGCGGTAAAAAACGTCGGGAGCAACTGTGTTGAGGCTATCATAAAAGCAAGAGAGAAAGATGGACCTTTCGAGGATCTCTTCGACTTCTGTGAGCGTGTAGGCACGAAAATGTACAACAAGCGCACCATCGAGTCGCTCATAAAATGCGGAGCCTTCGACTCGACCAGACATTCCCGAGTGGCCATGCTCGAGGTTCACGCCGAGGCCGTCGAATTAGCCCAGAAAGGTTCCAAAACCGCCAGCACTGAGCAGTTCTGCATGTTCGACGTTGCTGAGCTTGCTCCACCCCGGCCTCCGATACCGGAAACTGAGGATGACTGGCGCGGCATCCTAGAGTGGGAGAAAGAGGCTTTGGGGCTCTACGTCTCCGACCATCCGTTACGTCCTATGCTCCACAAGCTCAAAAAGCACGCAGATACAAGCGTATCGGACCTAGATCACTGCCATGATGGGCAGCTCGTATGCGTCGGCGGGCTCGCAACCTCCGTGAGGCGCAACACTACCCGTAAGGGCGATGTGATGGGTATGCTCCAGCTCGACGACATGCGCGGGCTCGCCGAGGTCATGGTCTTCCCTAGGGTCTATGCCAAATGTGCTGGCAGCGTGCGAGAGGACGCGATCGTAAAGATTAAAGGCCGCGTCGAGCGCAAAGAGGGCATCCCGCGCATCATTGCGATGGGTATAGAGGAGCTACACCTAGAGCCTGGACCCGACCCTATCTACCTCGACGCCGGTGCGTTTATAGATCGACCGCGTTCTCTGGTGTACGAGGCGTTCGAGGTGATCGGCCGCCACCCTGGTGATAGTCCTCTCGTGCTCGTTTCTGGTGATGGTAGTCCGGAGGAAACCATCTGCACCGTGCGAGACTCCTCCGACCTCTATGCTGAGTTGAAGCAAATCTTGGGCCCGCGGTGCATAAGCGCCGTACGTAAAACTCCAAAGCCTGAGATGGAACAGGTCTCCTGAGTTCTTACCGTAAAGAAAAACAGCGGTACTCGTCAAACGAGAGAGCACTGCGGAAAGATAGAATGAGCATGAAGGCGAAGCGTGGCCTAGGACTTGGGCTCGTGTTAGAGGGGCATGGCCCGCAGGTGCGAAGCCACGCTGGAAAAATGGGTTGAGTGGAAGCTTTTGAAGCTGGCCGAAGAGCAATAGCCCCTCTGCCAGAAGGCTCTTCCTGAGCGGGATGGTTGCATGTGTTGCGGGTTAGCAGGAGGTCGGGAGCTACATGTTAGAATCGGCTTATGGCAGAGAAAATACAGAAGACCGAGGAGGAATGGCAAAGAGAGCTTACGCCCGAGCAGTATAGGGTTACGCGGAAGAAGGGCACCGAACTGGCCTTTACAGGCGAGTACTGGAATCACAAGAGAGAAGGTGTTTACCGTTGTATCGGCTGTGGAACACCGCTTTTTAGCTCCGAGACGAAGTATGACTCCGGCACAGGCTGGCCGAGCTTCTACGCGCCCGTCGACGAGCGTAACGTCGAGACCGAAGAGGATCGTAGCTTCTTCATGCGGCGCACGGAGGTGCACTGCGCTGTTTGTGGTGCGCACCAGGGTCACATCTTCGACGACGGACCCGAGCCAACGGGCAAGCGTTACTGTATCAACTCGACCTCGCTCGACTTCGAGCCGAACACTAAGTCTAGCGAGTAGACAGCGCAGCTGGTACGTTCAGTTCGGGTCGAAGCTTCGCGTCTCTTCAATTACTCTCTCGACTGAAGGGCGTCACGGCCTTCCAGGGGCTCGGGACACAGATCAATACCCGCCTTCTCAATCCAGAACCCCCCCGCGGTTGAAATTTGAGGAGCACCCTTTCTCGTTATATAACTAGCGTCTTCGAGTTCGTTCCTTGTGCGTGTAAATTTCTCCTCGTCCCATGTTAGTTGGTTCATGAGGGCTTCTTCGTCGACCTGATAGTCGTTGAACCTGTCGGCTAGCTTGCAGGCGGCTTCAAGAAATGTGTACTGATCCGAGCTTAAGTCATCCGCCATCGTGGTTGCTACCTCCCTTAGTTTGGTCCTCAGGATCTCTCACGTCTTACGGTTACTTTAACTGTTCCTTTTGCCAGTAGCGAGTGGCGGTAACCCGCCCAATTTTTTTACGACCAAGTTTCTGATAAATAGGGAGTGCCGACAATAGCAGCTCCTGTATACGCAGCTGCTTTAGCCACTGCTCAGAGGACCGACGGTCGGTTAAGTACTGCTCGAAGTGGGGACACCTGCTGGTAGTCACCGGTAAGATAGGAGAGCGACAACCATGAAGGAGACGCCTATCCAGCTGCGACCGACAGCTGCTGGTGTGGACTGACGGGGCGCAGCGCGCTGGTGACCGGAGCTGCGAGCAGCATCGGACCGGCTTGTGCGCAAAGGCTGGCTCGGGCGAGCGCTGTAGTTGCCGTGCTAGATGTGAACGGGGACGCGGCAAAGGATGTGGCCGAAAAGATCGGTGGTGAGGCGCTGCAAGCAGACCTCTCCGACTACGAAGTGCTCGATAGCTTGCGGGTAGAGGCGGACGTTGTGGTCCACGATACGGGTCTGTAGCACGGTCGCGCCTATCGAGGACTTCCCACCCGAGCGTTTCTCTATGATGTTAAGGCTTATGCTGGAGGCTCCCTTCAGGATCGTGTGCGCAGCGCTGCCGGGAATGTATGAGAAAGGGTTGGGCGTGTGATCAACATCTCCTCCGTGCATAGCCTGCAGGCTTCGCCGTACAAGGCGGCTTACGTGGCCGCCAAGCACGGCTTGGAAGGGTTCTCGAAGGTCTTGGCGCTGGAGGGAGGCCCGCACGGCGTAACTTCCAACTATGTCTGTCCGGCCTTTGTCAGGACGCCGCTCGTCGAGAACCAAATCGCCGATCAGGCCAGGACTTGGGGATCCCTGAGGATGAGGTGATCGAGAAGATCATGCTTGAGGCACCGGTGATCAAACGTCTCATCGAGCCCGAAGAGGGCGCCGGGCTGGTAGTGTTCCTCTGCGCTTCGGAGGCATCGTTCATTAGCGGTGCGTCCATCACCATAGACGGTGGTTGGACTGCGCGCTGAAACTCCTCCGGTAGCTTCCCAATAAAGTAAATTTTCCTGGCTCCTGGCACGGCTAAGCGTCCGCCAGTCTCCGGCTGCTAGTCCAGGTCGTACAGCTCGCTAAACTTGTTCTTCAGATAGCGTAAGTAGGGGGCGGTATCCAGTGGCCGGCCGGTGACCCGTTCGATCAACTCGTCCGGATAGTAGCGGGAGCCATGGCGGTAAATGTTTTCCCTGAGCCAGATATGGAGGGTAGAGAACTTACCTTCTTTCATTTCGATTGGGATTTCTCGCCGTTGCTTGAGGGCTTCGTCGAAGAACTGTACGGAGAGGACGTTGCCGATCGCGTAGGTCGGGAAGTATCCGAAGAGCCCGTTTGACCAGTGAACGTCCTGCAAGACGCCTTCGGTGTTGTTTTCGGGGGTTATGTCAAGGTATTCTTTCATCTTGGCATTCCAGGCGGCGGGAAGATCCACCACAGATAGTTCATCCTCGATAAGGGCAACCTCAAGCTCGAAGCGCAGAAGAATATGCAGGTTGTAAGTGACCTCGTCGGCCTCGACCCGGATACTGGACGCCTCGAGTACGTTAATCGCACGGTAGAACGCTTCGAGATCTACTTCACTCAAAGCCCCCGGAAATGCCTTTTGCAGCATGGTATAGTAGTATGACCAGAACAGCTTCGACCGACCGACGAGGTTCTCCCACAGTCTAGACTGCGACTCATGTAAGCCCATAGACGTACCGCCACCTAGAGGCGTGCGGGCGTAGTCCGGGTTTATCCCCTGCTCGTAGAGGGCGTGACCGGCCTCGTGCATGGTGCCGAAGAGAGCGGGCGCAAGCCATCCTTTATCGAAGCGTGTCGTTATACGCACGTCGCCCGGGCCAAAGTTTATGCAGAACGGGTGAACAGCGCGGTCCTGCCGACCTCGCTCCCAGTCGTAGCCAAAGGCGTTGATCACCACCTTCCCGAACTTCTCCTGCTCGGCCTCGACGAATGTTCCATGTAGGAGCGCCGTGCGGTCCTCCTCATATGCGCGTCCGGCGATCGCTCGAACGATAGGTACGATGCCCTCTTTAAGCTCTTCGAACATCGTCTCAAGTTGGACCGTTCTCGCCCCCGGCTCGTAGCCGTCGAGAAGAGCGTCGTAGGGATGGCCGTCGTAGCCTAGGTGCTCGGTGGTCTCACGCTGGAGGCGTACGATCTTCTGTAAATGCGGAGCGAAGAGGGACCAGTCAGATTCCTCCCTTGCTTTCACCCAGGCCGATTCGGCCAGCGTGGTCGTGCGGGCGATCTCAGCGACCAACTTTGCGGGCAGCCTGGTTGCCCGTTCGTGATCGCGACGGACACGCCGCAACAGGGCGCCTTTCTCCGAAGAGGGGTCCAGCTCTTCCGAAGAGCCGAGGAGCCTATTCATCTCGGCATCTGTGAACATCTCGTGGGCGAGTCGACTCAAAGTCGCCATTTGCTCAGCCCGACCTGCAACACCCCCCTCGGGCATGTACGTCTGTCGGTCCCAGAAAAGCAGACCGTTCGCCGAGCTCAGATCGCTTATGGTCGCCAGCCGATCCTTGAGCCGTTCGTACACGGACTCACGTTCCTCGGTCATGAACCCATACTAGCATCATACAGGTGAAGTAGGGCTGCGTCCGAAGATTTTCCTTATATAGAGGGCTATTTGCAGGAAAAACGCGAGGGTGAAAAGGGCCGGGCAGCCCATGACAATCTTTAATACACCAATTTGTACACCAACGCGAATCTAGGAGAGTAGGCTCTCCATAGCGGCGGCGGTTTGGTCACCCATGCCCGGTAGCACGTGGCTGTAGCGGTCGAGGGTCATAGCGATGTTGGCGTGTCCCAGAAGTTCCTGCACGAGCTTGGGATGCACGCCCCTACCTAGAAGTAAGGTGGCGCAGGTGTGCCTGAGGTCGTGTAAGCGGATATCTGGTAGGCCTGCACGCTTCAGAAGCGGTTTGAACGAGCGGGCGGTAAGGGTGCGGCGGCTGACGGGGGTGCCACGTCCTGTTGAGAACACCAGCCCCCAGTCCTCCCATTGGGGCCCGAGCTTGAGTCTCTCGGCGCTCTGGGCTGCCCGGTGGCGTTTGAGTGCCTCTGCTGCGCTTGGAGCGAGCTTGACGCTCCGTCCTTTCCCGTTTTTAGGGCTGGTGAAGCGCGGTCCGCTCTTGGCTGGGGAGAGCATCCGTCGTATCTGAAGCATACCGCTCTCAGTATTTACATCTTCCCACTTCAAGCCCAGCAGTTCTCCTATTCTCAAC